>CAYQAF010000022.1:0-11376 GCA_964415375.1 uncultured Alcaligenaceae bacterium | reverse complement strand
TGGACTACCCTCCGCGCTAACGCGCTTCGGGGCGGATTCGCCCTCGGGGCGGCCCATCGGGCTCATGCCGGAAGTGGGGTGCGTCACGCTGGAGACCTCGTCATTCATGAAAGACGCCGAATGCCCGGCGGTCGCCGAAAACCCGGCCGCAGGCCCGCTTCGCGAAAGACAGGCGGAAACTTTCGCATACTACTCAGGATGCTGCATTGCGGCAACAAACCCGCGGGCACGCGGGTGCCTGCGCAACACCCCGTCGGCCAATTGCTGCCGCTCGGGGGTCTCGCCCCTTGCGCTCGATGCCGCTCCTGGGCTTTAATCTGAACAAAGTGCTGTATCTCTTTGTTGCACCGTTTAAAACGGCACCGAAACCCCGGCAGCTTTAGGACAACATCATTCAGGATCCGCCCATGCTCGCAACCCGCCTCACCGCCTGGCTGCGCCCCGCCCTCACCGGGGCGGCGACCGCAGCGATGCTTGCACTCACCGCCTGCGGCGGGGGCAGCGGCGCGCCCAACAATCCCTACGAGCCTTTGCCACCCACGCCTGGCCCGCTGGTCGTGGTACCGGCGGAGGCCGTCGCCTTCGCCGGCACGCCGCTGATCCTGTCGATCTCCGGCGGCACGCCGCCCTACCAGGCGTTCTCGGCGAACCCGGCGGTGCTGCCAGTACCGACCAACGTCACCGGCAATACGCTGACGCTGCTCGCCGCCAACGTCGACACCGCGCAATCCGCGAACGTCACGATCCGCGACGCGGCCGGAGCGCTGTCCGGCGCCGCGATCACCGTGCGCCCGTCGTTGCTGCTGCCCGCGTCGATCACCGTCGTCGGCAACGGCGCCCCGTGCGACGGCGGCGACGTGTGCTCGGGGCAGACGGGCTCGGCGACGGTGCGGGTCACCGGTTCGGGCGGTGTGCCGCTCGCCGGCCGGCAAGTCCGCTTCGACGTCGTCCAGGGCCAATACTCGCTGCAGACCACCAATCCCGGCTCGCCGCTCGCCTCGACGCAGACCGTCGTGTCGGACGCCAACGGCGAGGCACGCGTGATCATCGCGGTGCCGGCGACCACGCCGACGCAGATCGCGCTGCTGCGCGCCACCGAGCTCACGACCGGCAGCCAGGTCACCGGCCAGTTCGTGATCGCGCAGGTCACGAGCGGCGAGGGCGTGCTCTCGGTCGCCCCGAGCGGCACGACGACGATCACCGGACCCCAGGCGGGCGTCTGCTCCGCCGGGGTGCGTGTCTCGTACTACGTCTTCGGCGGCACGCCGCCGTACCGCGTCGTCACCAACTATCCCGACGCCGTCACGCTGGTAGGCAGCCCGGTCCCGGTGAACGGCGGCGGCTTCGACGTGATCACCAATGGCTCCTGCTTTACCGGACTCACGTTCGCGGTCACCGACGCCACCGGCCGCACGCTGACCACCGGCCTGCCGATCGTCGAGAACGTTCCCGGCACGGCGACCCCCACACCGCCCACGGTGAACCTCCAGGTGTTCGCGTCCGGCACGGGCTCGGCCTCCGCACCGGTCAGCTGCGTGGGCACGACGTTCGCGATCACGTTGGTCGGGAAGCCCCCGTTCAGCGCGACCTCCTCGCGCCCCGGCGTGGTCTTCGGGAGCAACCCGGTCAGCGTCTCGCCCGGGCAGCTCAACGTCTCGAGCGTGCCGGCCGGCGGCGCCACGACGATCACGATCGGCGACGCGAATGCGCCGCAGCAGCTCGCGACGGTGACGATCTACTGCCAGTAGCAGGTCGGTTCGCAGCAGCGCAAACGGCGCCCGCGGGCGCCGTTTGCGTTTCCATCGGACGGTCGGGACGCCGAATCAGCCGAGCACCGCCGCGAGCTCCTCGGCGGAGACCCCGGCGCGCACCACGGCACGGCCGAGGGCCTCGAGCAGCACGAAGCGGATCACGCCGGCCTCGACCTTCTTGTCGCGGGCCATGAGCTCGAGCCAGCGCGCGCGCGACAGTCGCGGCGGCACGAGTGGCAGGCCGGCGCGTCCGAGCAGCGCGGCAAGGCGCTCCGCGTCGGCTGCCGGCAATCCGGCGACGCGCGCCGACAGGCGGGCCGCGAGCACCA
The DNA here is from genome assembly GCA_964415375.1 of uncultured Alcaligenaceae bacterium. GTDB lineage: Bacteria > Pseudomonadota > Gammaproteobacteria > Burkholderiales > Casimicrobiaceae > VBCG01. The sequence goes on along the minus strand of CAYQAF010000022.1, from coordinate 9,296 downwards.
TGCCGGCGGCGACCGCCTCGCCGTGCAGCCACGCACCGTAGCCGGCCGCATTCTCGATCGCGTGCCCGAACGTGTGCCCGAGGTTGAGCAGCGCGCGCTCGCCGGTCTCGTGCTCGTCGGCCGCGACCACCTCGGCCTTGATCCGGCAGCTCTCGAAGATCGCGTGCTCGAGCGCACCGGCGTCGCGCGCGACGATCGAGCCGATCGCGCCGTCCAGCCAATCGAGGAAGGCGCGGTCGCGAATAGCGCCGGCCTTGATCACCTCGGCGGTACCGGCAGCCAACTCGCGGTCGGGCAGCGTGCGCAGGCAGTCGGTGTCGATCAGCACCGCGCGCGGCTGCCAGAAGGCCCCGATCATGTTCTTGCCGAGCGGATGGTTGACGGCCGTCTTGCCGCCGACCGACGAGTCGACCTGCGCGAGCAGCGTCGTCGGCACCTGCACGAACGGCATGCCGCGCTGGTAGATCGCGGCGGCGAACCCCGCGAGGTCGCCGACGACGCCGCCGCCGAGGGCGATCAGCGCGGTCTGCCGCTCGGCGGCGAGCTCGAGCAGGCGGGTGAGGACGTCCGACAGCGTCGCGAGGCTCTTGTGCGACTCGCCGTCCGGAATGAGCACGACCTCGCTGCGGAATCCTCCGGACGTGAGCGCGGCACGCAGCGGCGCGAGCCAATGCGACGCCACCGCGGCATTGGTGACGACCACCGCGCGCCGTGACGGCAGTGCCTGCAACAGTTCGCCGGCGCGTCCGATCGTGCCGGCGCCGATGTGGATGGGGTAGCTGCGCGTGCCGAGCGCAACCTCCAGCGTGCGGCTCACTGGACTACCCTTCGCGCTGCGCGCTTCGGGCCTGATTCGCCCTCGGGGCGGCCCTTCGGGCTCATAGGCTGTCCGGGTCCGCGTTTCCTGGGAGCTGCATTGCGGCGTCCGCGCCGGGATCCGGCGCGGGCCCGAGGTTCCGCGCGAACCGCATCACCGTCTCCCGCTCCGACTCGACCACGTGATCGGCGATCGAGCGATACAGCGGGTCGCGTTCCGCATAGAGGGCGTCGAGGCGGCCCCGAGGGTCGGCGACCTTGAGCATCGGCCGGTGGCGGCTGTGCTTGATCCGCTCCCACAGCATCGCCGGCGTGGCGTGCAGGTACACGACGGTGCCGTTGTCGCGCAGGTTGTCGCGGCTCGCCGCGCGGACCACGGCGCCGCCCCCGGTGGCGAGAACCACGTGGTCGCGGCCCGAGAGCTCGGCGATCAGCACCTCCTCGCGGTCGCGGAACGCCTTCTCGCCCTCGATCTCGAAGATCGTGGGGATCGAGACCCCGAGCCGGCGCTCGAGCTCGATGTCCGCGTCCACGAACGCGAGCCCGAGCCGGCGCGCGATCTGGCGCCCCAGCGTCGACTTGCCGGCCCCCATCAGGCCGACCAGAAACAAATTGCCCCGGTGCAACGACACCGGGGCATTGTAGTGGATCGTGCGGAAGGTTCAGCGAACCGCGGTCACCGAATCCTTGACCACCCGCGGCGTGAGGAAGATCAGGAGCTCGGTCTTCTCGCTCGACCTGTTGGTCGTCTTGAACAGGTAGCCCATCACCGGCAGGTCGCCGAGGAACGGCACCTTGTCGACCTCGTTGCGAATGATTTCCTCGTAGATGCCGCCGATCACCGCGGTGTCGCCGTTGTTGACCGTGATCTGCGTCATCACGTTGCGGGTGTCGATCGACGGCACCTGGAAGCCGCCGCCCAGCTGCACGAACTGCCCGACCTGGTCCTTGCGCACCTCGACGGTCATGATGATGCGGTTGTCCGGCGTGATCTGGGGCGTGACGTCGAGGCGGAGCACCGCCTTCTTGAACGACACGGTCGCGGGCGAGTTCGCCGAGCCCGGCGTGACGTACGGGATTTCGGTGCCCTGCTCGATGGCCGCCTTCTGGTTGTCGGTGGTGATCACGCGCGGGCTCGACACCACCTTGCCGCGGTTGTCGGTCTCGAGGGCCGAGAGCTCGAGATTGATCAGGTTGCCGCTGCCCAGGTTGATCAGCGTCAGCGCGAGCTGGCCGGCGGGATTGGTCACCGGCAGGTTGACGTTCAACTGCGGCGAATCGGAGTACCCGACCGACGCGAGGCCCGAGGCCGCCTCGAAGGGCGTCTGCGTGCGCGTCTCGCGGATCAGGCGATCGCCTTCCGTGCGCACCACCGGCTGGGTGGCCAGGCTGCCGCCCTGCCCGAGCGCGTAGCGGCCGCGGTTGAACGTGATCGCGGTTTGGGCGCCGAAGCGCACGCCGAGCTGGCGCGAGAACGAGTCGCCGGCGACGACGATGCGCGCCTCGATCAGCACCTGGCGGATCGGCACGTCGAGCTGGCGGATGATGCGGCGCACCTCCTCGAGCTTCGACGGCGTGTCCTGCACGAAGAGGACGTTGGACCGCGGATCGACGAACGCGACGCCGCGTTGCGACAGGATCGACCCCTGCCCGCCGGTCGTGGGCGTCTGCCCCGCGCCGAGCCCGAACTGCTGCTGGCGGTTGGTCGACAGCATGTTGGCGAAGTCGCCCGCCTTCATGTAGTTGAGCTGGAACGACTCGAGCTGCAGCGGCTCGAGCTGGCTGATCTGCGCGGCGTTCTCGAGCTGCTGCTTCTCCTTGAGCGCGAGCTCCTCGCGCGGGGCCACGAGCACGACATTGCCGTTCTTGCGCATGTCGAGGCCCTTGGTCTGCAGGATGATGTCGAGCGCCTGGTCCCAGGGAATGTCCTTGAGCCGGAGCGTCAGGTTGCCCTGCACGGTGTCGCTGGTGATGATGTTGAGCCCGGTGAAGTCGGCGATCACCTGCAGCACCGAGCGCACCTCGACGTTCTGGAAGTTGAGCGACAGCTTCTCGCCCTTGTAGCCCTGGCGCGTGCCCTGGGTCAGCTTGTTGGGGTCCTCGAGGATCGGCTTCACCTCGAGGATGAAGCGGTTGTCCGACTGGTACGCGGAATGCTCCCAGAGCCCCTTCGGCTCGATCACCATCCGCGCGTTCGCGCCCTGCATGAACGTGTCGATCGTCACGACCGGCGTGCCGAAGTCCTGCACGTCGAGGCGGCGCTCGAGGTTGCGCGGCAGCGAGGCCTTGATGAAGTCGACGATCAGCTGGCGGCCCTGCTGCCGGATGTCGATGCCGGTCGAATTGTCGGAGAGGTCGACGACGATGCGTCCCTCGCCGTTGCGGCCGCGACGGAAATCGACGTCGCGCAGCGAATGGGCGACGTCGCCGGGCCGCGCTTCCGCGAACCGCTGCACGACCTGCGTGCGCGCGTCCTGCTGGCTGGCCTGGTCGTAGAGCGTGACGAGCACCGCGCTGCCCTCGACGGTGGTCTCGAACGTCTGCGCGCGGTTGAGGTTGAACACGACGCGCGTGCGGTTGCCCGACTGGATGACGTTGAAGCTGCGCAGCGCGACGTCGTCGACGACCCGCTGCGTGGCGCCGAGGCCGTTCGCGGTGTCGAGGAAGTCGAGCGCGATGCGCGGCGGGCTCGCGATCGAGAAGCCGGCCGGCGGGTTCGCGGGCGGCGCCTTCAGGGCGAAGCGGACGATCGTGTTGCCGGACGAGCCCTTCGAGACGGTCACCTGCTCGATGCTGTTCGCACCCTGCGCGAACGTCGCCGCGGCCGCCAGCATGCAGGCCGCCGCCGCGATGGCGCGCCAGGCACGCACGAGGACCGCGCCGTGGTTGCCGGAGGTTCCGATCATCGTTTCCGCTCCCCTGTCTTCTGATCCGGCTGTTGCAGCTGGAGCGAGCTGGTCCGCTCGGTCCAGTCGCCCGCGCCGTCCTGCACGAGTTCCCTGAGTCTGATGTCGGTCTCGGTGATGCCCGTGATCACGCCGAAGTCCTGGCCCAGGTGGTTGCCCGCCCTGACCTGGTAGACGTCCTTCTCCGGCGTGCGGATCAGCGCGAAGATGGCCCGGTTCTTCTCGAGCGTGCCCACCATGGTCAGCGACTCGAGCGGGAACGATTCGAGCGGCTCGCGACTCCGCGCGAGGTCCGGGGCGAGCTTGCTGCCGCCCTTCGCCGGCTCGATCTTGCGCGGCTTGAACGGGTCGGGCATGTCGAAGGCGTTGTACGCGAACGGCTCGTAGGGCTTGATCTGCGGCACGGGATCGAGCTTGCCCCGCGTTCCCTTGCCCTGGTCGGCCATCCAGGCACGAAGATCCTGGTGGCTCTCGCCGCCGCATCCGGCGAGCGAGACCCCGATCGCGATCACGAGGATGGCGCGCGGGCTCATTTCTTCCCCTTCTCCTTGTCCTTCTGGCGCGCCAGCGCGCGCTGCTTCGCGATCTCGTCCTCGTCGAGGTAGCGGAAGGTCTTCGCCACCGCGTCCAGCGTGAGGCCGCCCTTCTCGGTGCTGATCGCGAGGTCGTTCAACGTCACGATGCGCGGCAGCTGCGCGACGTCGCTCGCGAACGCGCCCATGTCGTGGTAGTTGCCGGTGATGCGGATGTTGATCGGCAGCTCGGCGTAGAAGTCCGAGAGCCTTTCCTGCACGGCGGGCTTGAACAGCTCGAACACGAGACCCCGCCCGAGGCCGGCCTGGTTGACGTCGGTCAACAGGGCGTCGATCTCGGACCGGTTGGGCAGCTGCTTCACCAGCGCGCCGAATGACTGCTCGATCTCCGCCAGCTGCGCCACGTACAGGTCGTAGTTGACGGCCTTCGCCTTCTTCTCGGCGTAGTCGACGCGCAGCTTCTGCTCCTGCGCGCGGGCCTGCTCCAGCGACTCGTACTGGTCCTTCCAGTCGAAGAACGCGCCGAGCCCGAGGATCACCAGGAGCATGAGGCCGAGCAGCCCGAACTTGGGCACCGTCGGCCAGTTGCCGACGTCCCGGATGTTGAGGCGCCGCAGGTCGTCGAGCGTCATGCGTTGGGCCCCTTGCGGCCGGCGTCGGCCTTGACTGCGGAGCCCGGTCCCTTCGCCGGCGCCGCCTTGGCCGGGGCACCGCCCTTGGCCGGTGCTGGTGCGGCCGGGCCCTTAGTGGCCGCGGCCGGCGCGACGGCCACCGCCGGCGGCATCGTCCGCTTGACCTGCAGGTTCATCGTGAATTCGTTCAGCCGCTCGGGACCGGCGGCCGCTCGGGTCGGCGCCCGGGTCCCAGTAGGTGTCACGAGCTTGATCTCGACCAGTTCCGGCTGCCCGAGCCAGGGCGAGGCCTCGACGTTGCGCATCAGCGTGGACACGCGGGCGTTCGACTGTGCGTAGCCCACCAGCGTCACCTTGTTTCCCACCTGCTTGATGGAACGCAGGTAGATGCCGTCCGGCAGCTGCCGGACCAGCTGGTCGAGCAGGTGCACCGCCTCGTTGCGGTTCGACTGCAGCGTCTCGACCACCTGCTTGCGCGACAGCACCTGGGCGATCTGGTCGCGCAGCTTGTCGATTTCCTTGATCTGCTCGTCGAGCTTGACGATCTCGGTCTTGAGCAGCGCGTTGCGGTTGTTCTGGCTCTCGATCTGGGTGGCGAGCACGAAGTGGACGAGCCCGACGACGCCGAGCCCGAGGATCGCCACCAGCGCCGCGAGGGAAACGAACTGACGCTGCCGCGCCTGGCGCTTCTGCTCGCGGTGCGGCAGGAGGTTGATGCGGACCGACGTCGTCATCGCGCGCCTCCGCTCACTCGAAGCTGCGCAGCGCGAGGCCGCAGGCGATGAGCAGCATCGGCGCGTCCTGCGCGAGCTGCCTCGACCGGATCCGGTCGCTCGTCTGCATGCTCGCGAACGGGTTGGCGATCACCGTCGCCACGCCGGCGCGCTTGGCGACGAGCTCGTCCAGCCCCGGCAGCAACGCGCCGCCGCCGGAAAGGACGATGTGGTCGACCTGGTTGTACGAGGTGGACGTGAAGAAGAACTGCAGCGCCCGGGTGATCTCGAGGGCGAGCGTCTCCATGAACGGCTGCAGCACGTCGTTGTCGTAGTTCTCCGGCAGCCCCTGGTTGCGCTTGGCCGACTCGGCCTCCTCGGGCGACAGGTTGAACGCCCGCTGGATGTCCATCGTCAGCTGGTTGCCGCCGAACGCCTGGTCGCGGGAGAACAGGAACTGGTTGTTGCGGAGCACGTAGAAATGCGTGACGTGCGCGCCGACGTCGACAAGCGCGATGTTCTGGTCGCGGCCGTTGGCCGGCAGCGACGGCGCGATCATGCGGTACGCCTCCTGGGTGGCGTAGGACTCCACGTCCATCACCCGCGGCTTCAAGCCGGCGGATTCGGCAATCGCCACGCGATCCTCGACCTTCTCCTTGCGCGAGGCCGCGATCAGCACCTCGACCTCGTCCGGGTTGTTGGGCGCGGGCCCGAGGATCTGGAAGTCGAGGTTGACCTCGTCGAGCGCGAAGGGTATGTACTGGTTCGCTTCGGCCTCGACGGTAAGCTCGAGCTCCTCCTCCTTCTGGCCGGAGGGTACGATGATCTTCTTGGTGATCACCATCGCCGCCGGCAGTGCCAGCGCGATGTTGCGGTTGCGGCTGCCGAGGCGCTTGAAGCCCCGGCGCAGGGCGTCGCCGACCTGGTCGAGGTTCGCGATGTTGCCGTCCTGGACGACGTCCTTCGGCAACGGCTCGATCGCGTACCGTTCGAGGCGGTAAGTGCCCTTGCCGGCCTCGGCGAGCTCGACCATCTTGATCGAGGTCGACGCGATGTCGACCCCGACGAGCGAGGGGGCCTTCGTCTTGAAGACGTCGAGGGCGGAAGACAGATTTTCAGCAAGCATGGCGGACGAACGACCCCGTGGACCGCAGTGGATCCCAATGCTGACAAGTTACATTAAACTCTGGCAGCAACTATCGCTGGTGTCAATTTAATCCCCGGGCCGGGCTCCCGAGTGTTGCATCCTTGTCAACCGGAGCCGCCCCTAATCCACCTGAACGCAAGTTTTATTCCTACGTGCTAAAACGCTGGCTCCTCTACATCGGTTCGGTACTTCTAGGCCTGGCGCTCGTCGGGACCCTGCTGGGCGGGCTGGTCCTCGCCCTGCTGTACCCCACATTGCCGTCCCTCGAGACCCTGACCGACTATCAGCCGAAAATCCCTCTTCGCGTGGTCTCGGCGGAGGGTGACCTCCTAGGGGAATTCGGCGAGGAACGGCGGTCGGTGGTGAAGATCCAGGATGTCCCGGATGTCATGAAAAAGGCCATTTTGGCCGCCGAGGACGAAAGGTTCTACCAACATGGGGGCGTCGACTATCTTTCCGTGGTGCGCGCCGCCTGGACCAATCTCAGTTCCGGCTCCCAGCAGGGCGCCGGCACCATCACGATGCAGGTGGCGCGCAACTTCTTCCTCAGCCGGGAGAAGACGATCACGCGCAAGCTCCGCGAGGTGCTGCTCGCCTGGAAGATCGAGGCGAGCCTCGGCAAGGACGAAATCCTCGAGCTGTACGTCAACCAGATCTTCCTCGGCCAGCGGGCCTACGGGTTCGCCGCGGCGTCGCAGATCTACTTCGGCAAGCCGCTCAAGGATGTCACGGTCGCCGAGGCGGCGATGCTGGCCGGATTGCCGAAGGCGCCTTCCGCCTTCAACCCGGTGACCAACCCCAAGCGGGCCAAGACCCGCCAGCAGTACGTGCTGCGGCGCATGCACGAACTTCGCTATGTCGACGACGCCGTGTACGAAGATGCGCAAAAAGCGCCGCTCCTCGTCCGTCAGGGGTTGCGGGAGACGCTGCCGACGCACGCCGAGTTCGCCGCCGAGATGGCCCGCCAGGTGGTGTTCGAGGCCTATGGCGAGGAGGCCTATACCCGCGGCCTGACCGTCTGGACGACGCTGCGCCGTGCCGATCAGGAGGCGGCCCACGCCGCCGTACGCCGGGGCCTCCTCGACTACGACCGGCGGCACGGCTACCGCGGGCCGGAAACGTACGTCAACCTCCCCGGCGCGCCGGCCGAGGCGGAGGCCGCGATCGACCGGGTGTTCCAGGACCACGCGGATGTCGACAACCTGGTCGCCGCGGTCGTGCTCGAGGCCTCGCCCACGGAGGTCAAGGCCGCGCTCGCCTCGGGCGACACGGCGACCGTCTCCGGCGACGGCCTGCGCTTCGCCGCCCGCTCCCTCCAGGACAAGTCGCCGCCGAACGTCCGCATCCGGCGCGGCGCCGTGGTCCGCCTCGCGAAGGACGACAAGGGACGCTGGGGCATCGCGCAGCTGCCCCTGGCCGAAGCGGCGTTCATCGCGCTCGACCCCCGCGACGGTGCGCTGCGCGCGCTGGTTGGCGGCTTCGATTTCGAGCGCAACAAGTTCAACCACGCGACGCAGGCCCAGCGCCAGCCTGGTTCGGCCTTCAAGCCGTTCATCTACAGCGCCGCCCTCGAGAAGGGCTTCTCGCCGGCGACCGTCGTCAACGACGCGCCATTCTTCGTGCCGGCCGAGCGCGCCGGCGGCGAGGAGTGGGAGCCCAAGAACTACGACGGCCGCTTCGAGGGCCCGATGCGGCTTCGCACGGCGCTCGCCAAGTCCAAGAACCTCGTCACCGTGCGCGTGCTGCAGGCCATCGGGCCGCAGTACGCGCAGGACTACATCGCCAAGTTCGGCTTCGATCCGAAGGCGCATCCGGCCGTGCTGTCGATGGGTCTCGGCTCCGGCGCCGCGACCCCGATGCAGATGGCCACCGCGTTCTCGGTATTCGCGAACGGCGGCTACCGGGTGAGCCCTTTCCTGATCGCGCGCATCACCGACGCGCGCGGCACCGTGCTCTCCGAAGCGCAGCCGCAGAAGGCGGGCGGCGAAGCCGAGCGCGTGATCGACGGCCGCAACGCGTTCGTGATGACGTCGATGCTGCGCGACGTCGTCGCGTACGGCACCGCGACGAAGGCGCTGTCGCTCGGCCGGCGCGACATCGCGGGGAAGACCGGAACGACCAACGAGAACGTCGACGCCTGGTTCGCGGGCTACACGCCGCAGCTCGTCGGCGTCGCGTGGGTCGGCCACGACCAGCCGAAGTCGCTTGGCGCCAACGAGACGGGCGCCGCGGCGGCACTGCCGATCTGGATCGCCTTCATGCAGAAGGCGCTGAAGGGCCTGCCCGACGTGCCGGCCGAGCCGCCGGAGGGCCTGGTGTCGTTGCGCATCAACGCGGACAGCGGGCTCCGCGACGACGCCGGCACGATCTCCGAGTGGTTCTTCCACGAGCACGTGCCACGGCGTGAGGAAGCGCTTACTCCGGCGCCCGTGCCTGGCGGACGTTCGTCGCAGGACGTCCGCAACCAACTTTTCTAGCCATGGGCCGACATCCGCGGGGGGATCGCGGCGAAGACCCGGCCCGCGGCAACGGCCGCCGGGTAGAGCGGG
>CAYQAF010000021.1:0-11580 GCA_964415375.1 uncultured Alcaligenaceae bacterium | reverse complement strand
GGTCACAGTCCCGCGCCCCCGAGGAGCGGTGCGAGCCAGCCGGCCGGCAGGCTCACGTTCAGGAACTTCACGAAGAACAGGTAGACGGCAAGGCCCAGCGCGAAGCCGGTCGCCGCGTCGCGCGCCGGATGCGCGCTGCCGAAGCCGCGCGCGACGCAGAAGAAGAGCGCGGTGGCGGCGACGACGAATCCCGCGTCGCGGATCAGGGCCATTTGCGCGAACAGCCCCGCGCTGACCCAGGCGAACGCCGGCAGGTGGAACGCGTGCTCGCCGCGCGCCACCGGATCGTCGTCGACGGCATCGCGCCAGCCGCCGGTCGCAACCTCTGCAAGCAGCCAAAGCCCCATCACGATGAGGCAGCCGGCGACGACCTTCGGCACGAAGTTCGGCCCGATGCGGGCATAGCCCCCGGCCTCCGGCAACCGGAACGCGACGACGGTGGCGAACACGCCGAGCGCCAGCACGCCGAGCGACAGCACGAGCTCGGCGCGGCGGCGCGGCATCGCGGCGCCTACTTGCGCAGGCCCAGCGACTCGAGGATGCCGGTGATGCGCTTCGTGTCCTCCTCGACGAACGCCTTGTAGGCGTCGCCCCCGAGGAATACCGGCTCCCAGCCGTACTTGGCCAGCGTCTCCTTCCACGCCGGCGAGTCGGTCGCGGACTTCACCGCGCCGACGAGCGCGTCGCGCTGCGCGGTCGTGATGCCCGGCGCCGCGAACACGCCCCGCCAGTTGCCCAGCACCACGTCGATGCCCTGCTCCTTGAGCGAGGGGATGCCGTCGATCTTCGCCGGCCCTGACACCGCAAGCGCGCGCATGCGGCCGCTCTTGATGTGCTCGGCGAACTCGCCCAGGCCGGCGACGCCGCACGTGACGTGCCCGCCGACGATGTTCGCGACCTGGTCGCCGCCGCCCTTCGCGGCGACGTAGTTCACCTTGGTCGGATCGACGCCCGCCGCGCGCGAGATCAGGCCGGCGAGGATGTGGTCCGAGCCGCCGGCCGAGCCGCCGTGCCAGGACACCTTGCCCGGATCGGCCTTGTAGGCGGCGATCAGGTCGGCCATCGACTTGTGCGGCGAAGTCGCCGGAACAACCACGACGAGGTACTCGCTGGTGAGCCGAGCGACCGGCGTGACCATCGTCAGGTCGACCGGGCTCTTCTGCAACACGATGCCGCCGACCATCACCATGCCGCCCATCATCAGCGCGTTGGGGTCGCCCTTGGCGCTGTTGACGAACTGGGCGAGGCCGAGGGTGCCCGCGGCGCCGCCCTTGTTCTCGAACTGGACCGAGCCCGCCACCTTGGCCGACTGCATCGCGGCGGCGAGCGCCCGCCCCGTCTGGTCCCAGCCGCCGCCCGGGTTGGCCGGGATCATCATCTTCAGCGTGCCGATCGTCTGCGCCTGCGCCGTGCCGGTCGGCGGCAGGGATGCGGCGACGGCGGCGGCCAGCGTAGCGAGCGAGAATGCACGTCGATCCATCGCGATTCCTCCTGTCGTGACGGACGGTCTTCTGTGGGCGTCCGCGCATTGAGCATTAAGAGAGTAACCCAAGAACCACCCCCGGGGGAGCGCGTCAGCGCACCGCGCCCGACGCGACCAGCGCCCGTCGCGCGGCCTCGTCGTAACCCGCCTCTTCCAGGATGCGCTCGCGGTGCTCGGACGGCGTCGGCGGACGGGTCGCGGGCGCCGGGCGCGCGCCGTCAATGCGAAATCCCGGCAGCGTCACCTGCACGTCGCGCGCTGCGCCGGGCACGTCGCGAAACGTCGCGAAGAGTCCCACGGCCGCCGCATGCGGGTGCGCAAGGATCTGCGGCAACCCCAGTACCTGCCCGGCAGGGACCCCGGCCGCTTCGAGCACGCGCTCCCACTCCGCCGCGGACCGCGACGCGAGCAGCGGCTCGAGGCAGGCGGTGAGCTCCGCGCGATGGCTCTTGCGCGCCTCGCGGTCGGCGAACCGCGAATCGGTGGCCAGGTCCGGCGCGCCCACCGCGCCGCACAGCGCCTCGAACTGGCGGTCCTCGTTCGCGGCGATGTTGAGCAGCCCGCCACCCGTCCGGAACGTGCCCGACGGCGCGGCGGTGAAGTTGTCGTTGCCGATCGGGCGCGGCACGACGCCGGCGTTCAGGTAGTTCGACACCACCCAACCCATCGTCGCGAGCGTCGCGTCGAGCATCGATACGTCGACGAACGAGCCCTCGCCGCTCGCGCGGGCGCGCAGCAGCGCCGCGCAGACGGCGAACGCGGCGGTCAGTCCGCCGATCGTGTCGCACACGGGGTAACCCACCCGCAGCGGCGCGGAGCGCTCGTCGCCGGTGACGCTCATCACGCCCGACAGTCCCTGGATGATCTGGTCGTAGGCGGGCCGCTGCGCCAGCGGCCCGTCCTGGCCGAAGCCCGAGATCGCGCAGTAGACGAGCCGCGGATTGCGGGCGCGCAGCGCCTCGTGCCCGAGGCCGAGGCGCTCCATCACGCCGGGACGGAAGTTCTCGACCAGCGCGTCCGCGCGCTCGGCGAGCCGCTCCAGCACCGCCTTGCCGTCGGGCGTCTTGAGGTCGATCTCGATCGACTCCTTGCCGGCGTTCGTGGCGAGGAAGGAGATGCCCATGCCGGCGTGCGCGTATCCCGCGTCCGCACCGAGCCGGCGCGCGAGGTCGCCGTCGGGGCTCTCGACCTTGATCACGCGCGCGCCGAGGCAGGCGAGCTGGTAACAGGCGAACGGCCCCGCCAGCACGTTGGAGAGATCGAGGACCGTCACGCCCTCGAGCGGCTTCGTTGCGACGCTCATTGGCGTTGCTCCGACGCTTGCGGCAGACGCCGCTGCGCTGCCCCCGGAGGGGGCGCCCGTCGTGCCTTGGAGCGGTCCGGCGGCACTCATAGTGACCTCACTTCCCGATGCAGAATCGCGAAAAGATGACGCCGAGCAGGTCGTCGGCCGTGAACTCGCCAGTGATGGACGAGAGTGCGTCCTGCGCCTCGCGAAGCTCCTCGGCGAAGAGTTCGAGCGGCGGCGCCTCGGCCTCGATGTGCGAGGCGGCAGCGGCGAGGTGCGTCGCCGCCTCGCGCAGTGCCTCGACATGGCGTGCACGCGCGATGAACGTGTCCTCGCCGGCGCTCGCCACACCGGCGACCGCAAGCATCTCCTGCTCGAGCAGGTCCATCCCGGCGCCGGTCAGCGCGGACAACCAGACGTGCGTTCGTCCGTCGACCGCAGCCTTGCGCGGGACGACGTCGGCGAGGTCGGCTTTGTTGTGCACGACCACGCGCGGCAATCGCGCGGGAAGACGGGCGAGAATCGCCGCGTCCTCCGGGTCGAGTGCGTTCTCGGTGTCGCGCGCGTCGACGAGAACGAGCGCGAGGTCCGCGCGGTCGATCGCGGCCCAGGCACGCTCGATGCCGATCTTCTCGACGGCATCGTCGGTCGCGCGCAGGCCCGCGGTGTCGACTACGGTGACCGGGATGCCGCCCACTTCCACCTGCCGCTCGACGGTATCGCGCGTGGTTCCGGGGATGGGGGTCACGATCGCCGCTTCCTCGCGAACCAGTCGGTTCAGGAGACTCGACTTGCCTACGTTGGGTCGCCCGGCCAGCACGACCGTGAGGCCTTCGTTCAGCCGGGCGCCGGTCGCGGCCCGGACGAGGATTCCCGCGAGCCGCCCGGAGAGCCGCGCAAGCCGACCTGCCGCATCGGCCTCGCGCACGAACTCGATGTCCTCTTCGGGAAAATCGAGCGTGGCCTCGGTGAGCATCCGCAGCTCGGTGACGGCGTCGACCAGCGCGCGCACCTCCCGGGAGAACTCGCCGGCGAGCGAGCGCGCGGCGGCCCGGGCTGCCGCTGACGTGGCGGCTTCGATCAGGTCGGCAACGCTTTCGGCCTGCGCGAGATCGAGCTTGCCGTTGAGAAACGCACGCCGAGTGAACTCGCCCGGCGCGGCGAGACGCGCACCGATCTCGAGGCAACGGGCGAGAACGAGCTTCAATGCCGCCGGGCTGCCGTGCCCCTGCAACTCGAGCACCGTCTCGCCCGTGTACGACGCCGGCGCCGGAAACAGCAACGCGAGGCCCTCGTCGAGGGGCTCGCCGCGCGCGCCGCGGAAGATCGCGAATGTCGCGGTACGTGCGTCGAGCGGTCGGGCGACGACGGCGGCGACGATCTCGCCCACGTTTGCGCCGGACACGCGGACGATGCCGACGCCCCCGCGTCCGGCCGGCGTGGCGATCGCGGCGATGGTGTCGGCGGGGGGCTGCGGGCGCGCGTTCACCGGGGAAGCTTACCCTGCACGCCGAACCCGGAAAGTAGGGTCAGACTCGACTTTCCTCTCCGTCCTGCGTAACGGAACCCAACCCGAGGACTTGGAAAGTCGAGTCTGACCCTACTTTCCGACCCTGCATCCCGATCAGCGGCGCTTGGCCGCAGCGACCTCGGCTTCCTTCTCCAGCATGCGATTCACGTGCCACTGCTGCGCGATCTGCAGCGTGTTGTTGACGAGCCAATACAACACCAGTCCCGACGGGAAGAAGATGAACAGCACCGAGAACGCGATGGGCATGATCTGCATCACCTTGGCCTGCACCGGGTCGGTGATCGGCGTCGGCGACAGCTTGACCTGCAGGTAGGCGGTAATCGCGTACAGGACCGGCAGGATGAACCAGGGATCCGGTGCGGAAAGGTCCTTGATCCAGCCGAGCCACGGCGCGTAGCGGAGCTCGACCGCGGAGAGCAGCACCCAGTACAGCGCGATGAACACCGGGATCTGCACGAGGATCGGCAGGCAGCCGCCCAGCGGGTTGATCTTCTCCTTCTTGTACATCTCCATCATCTTCATCTGCAGCTGCTGCTTGTCGTTCGCGTACTGCTCCTGCAGGGCCTTCAGCTTCGGGCCGATGATCTTCATCTTCGCCATTGAGCGCGCGGCCGCGGCATTGAGCGGATAGAACGCGCCCTTGATCAGGATCGTCATCACGATGATCGCCCAGCCCCAGTTGCCGATCAGGCCGTGCAGCCACTTGAGCAGCCAGAACAGCGGCGCGGCGAGCACGGTGAAGATGCCGTAGTCGACGACGAGGTCGAAGCCCGGGGCGAGCTTGCCGATCACGTCCTGTTCCTGGGGCCCGGCGTAAAGCGGGACCTTGATCGTGCCGGTCGCTCCCGGCGCGATCGGCGCCATCGGCAGGATCACCCCCGCCGCGTAGAGGCCGTTGTCGAGCTTGCGGGTGTAGAACTCCCGTTCGCGCTTGTCCTGCCCCGGCAGCCACGCGTTGACGAAGTAGTGCTCGATCATCGCCACCCAGCCGTTGTCGGTCTTCGCGGTGTAGGGCGGCTTGCGCTTCGCGTCGGCGGCGAGCTTGTCCATCTCGCCGAATTCGACCTTCTTGAACTTGTCGGTCTCGTTGTAGACAACCGGGCCGGTATAGGCCACCGGCGTCCAGGCGCTCTGCGGGAGCGCGGTCGTGGTGTCGCGGGTGAGTTGATAGTAGGCGAAGGAAGCGAGCGGCGCTGCTCCGGCGTTCGTGATCTCGAACGCCACGTCAATCTGGTACGACCCGCGGTGGAAGGTGAGCGTCTGCACCACCTTCTCGCCCTGATTGCCGGTGGCCGCGAGCTTCACCTCGAACGAATCGGCGCCGGCAGGAAGCTCGCGCGGTCCCGGCAGTACCTGCCACGTCGTGCGGTGATTCGGGAGCCCTTCTCCGAGCAGTCCCGCCTGCGCGATCGACGTGCGCGTCCCGGTGCGCTGCAGGACGAGATAGGGCTTGGCGGCGTCGGTCGCGTCCCGATGCTTGTTGAGCGCGACCTCGGTGACCACGCCACCGACCGGATCGATCTTGGCCGTAAAGAGATCGGTCTTGATGGTGAGGAGCTGTGCCTCGGCAGCGGCGGGCGCCGCGCTGCCGGGGACGGCCGCCACACCCGCCGCACCGGCCGGGGCGGGCGTCGACGGGGTTGCGGCCCCCGAAGCCGGCAGGCTCGCCGCAGGTACATCCGCGGGCTTCTGCCCGGCGCCTGGCGCCCCGGTCGCCGACGGTGCTGACTGCGCAACTTTCGGCGGTGGCGGGTTGGCGTGCTTCTGCCAAGCCTCCCACA
The DNA here is from genome assembly GCA_964415375.1 of uncultured Alcaligenaceae bacterium. Lineage (GTDB taxonomy): Bacteria > Pseudomonadota > Gammaproteobacteria > Burkholderiales > Casimicrobiaceae > VBCG01. The sequence goes on along the minus strand of CAYQAF010000021.1, from coordinate 5,497 downwards.
GGAAGAGCAGCGAGAAGGAGAACACCAGGAAGAGGATCAGGCGTTGCGTGTCCATGCGGCCTTGGGCAGCGGGAGGGAAAGCGAGCGCGCTAGCGCTCGGGGACCGGGTCGTAGCCGCCGGGATGATAGGGGTGGCACTTGGCGATGCGCATCGCCGCGAGCACGCTGCCTCGCGCGGCGCCATGCCGCTCGATCGCCTCGCGCGCGTAATCCGAGCAACTGGGGAAGAAGCGACAGTTGGATCCGAGCAGCGGCCGGACCGCGTACTGGTAGCCACGGATGCCCGCGACCAGCACGCGCTTCATGGCTGGGTCCTGGACGCGGCGGCGGCCGCCTCGGCAAGCAGCCTGGCGGCTTCGCCCACGGCCTCGGTCAGGAGGTGCGCTGGCACGGGTCGCTTGAGACGGATCACGATGTCGAGGGCATTCGCGTCGGGCCGGGCCTTACGGAGCATCTCGCGCAGCAAGCGCTTCAGCCGGTTGCGATCGACGGCGCGGCGCAGGGCCTTGCGGCTGACGACGAAGCCGGCACGGCCAAGCGGTTTCGCGGCGCGGACGCTGACGAGTTGCATGTAGCGCCCCTCGCGGCGCTCGCCCTCGCGAAACAGGGCCTCGAACGTGCCGGCTCCGCTGAGCCGGTAGGGTCGGGCCCCTGGCGGGAAGTGCGTTTCGCTCGGCAGCAGACGCTAGACCGAGAGGCGCGCGCGGCCCTTGGCGCGGCGCGCGGAGATCACCCTGCGGCCGCCAACGGTCTTCATCCGGGCGCGGAATCCGTGCGTCCGCGCGCGGCGGAGGTTCGAAGGCTGGAACGTGCGTTTCATGATGGCGGCCTGTCTGGTCGGGCGATGAGCGGACGAAGTTGCGTGCGACGGTTCTTACTATCCGTCTGGCTGACGGCAGCGCTGTCGGTCGAATGCGGCGCCGTCGATGCCACGGAAAAGCCTTTCATTAGAGCACCTTGCTGCCGATTCTGTCAATCACGCCCTGCCCGCGTCCTCGCGGCTGCGCCGGTGCGAGCGATCACTCTCGCGGCGCTCGAACGGGTTCGCGACGGCTTCGAAGACCCGCCGCAGGCTCGCCGTCTCCTGTGGATAACCTGTCGCCCGGCCTCTAGAATGTGCATAACTAGGGGTGCCGGAATACCCGTCGCGGGCGTGCCGGTACCCTTTTTTGCCCTCCACCAGAACAAGAGCGCGGCGCCATCGCACGCCGTCCTGTCGCTGCCTTGGAAAACCGGACCACCCCCTCTACCAACGGCGCCGACCCCTGGTCGACCTGCCTCACCTCCCTCGAGCGGGACCTGCCACCACAGCAGTTCGCGACCTGGATCCGTCCGCTGCGCTGCGAGCCGACCGCGGACGGCGTTCGGCTGGTGGCCCCGAACCGTTTCGTCCTGCAGTGGGTGAAGGACCGCTTCGGGCCCAGGATCTCAACGATGCTCCGGGACGCGACCGGCAACGACCTCGGCGTCGAGTTCGTCATCGCCCCGCCCGGCGACACCCGTCGCCCGCCCGAGCCGGCGGCCCGCGAATCCACCGCGCCGGCGCCGGCGGTGGCCGTCATGTCGGCGCCTGCAGCCCCCGTCAGTGCGCCGAAGCGATCGGACGCGTCGAGCCTCAACCCGTCGCTCACATTCGACAACTTCGTCACCGGCAAGGCGAACCAGCTCGCCCGCGCCGCCGCGCTGCAGATCGCCGAGCATCCGACGTCCTACAACCCGCTGTTCATCTACGGCGGCGTGGGGCTCGGCAAGACGCACCTGATCCAGGCGGTGGGCAACCACATCCTGACCCAGAACCCGGCCGCGAAGATCCGCTACACCCACGCGGAGTCCTACATCGCCGACGTCGTCCGCGCCTATCAGCACAAGAGCTTCGAGGAATTCAAGCGGCACTACCGCTCGCTCGACCTCCTGCTGATCGACGACATCCAGTTCCTCGGCGGCAAGAGCCGCACCCAGGAGGAGTTCTTCTATCTGTTCAACACGATGATCGAGGCCCACAAGCAGGTCGTGATCACGTGCGACAAGTACCCGAAGGAGATCGAGGGCATCGAGGAGCGGCTCATCTCGCGCTTCGGCTGGGGGCTCACCGTCGCGATCGAGCCGCCCGAGCTCGAGATGCGGGTGGCCATCCTGCTCGCCAAGGCGGCGCAGGCGAAGGCCCGGCTGGACGAGCAGGTTGCGTTCTTCATCGCCAAGCACATCCGCAGCAATGTCCGCGAGCTCGAAGGCGCGTTGAAGCGCGTGATGGCCTACGCAAGCTTCCACGGCAACGACATCTCGCTCGCGCTCACCAAGGAAGCGCTGAAGGATCTCCTGGCGGTGCAGAACCGTCAGATCTCGATCGACAACATCCAGAAGACCGTTGCCGACTACTACAAGATCCGGATCACGGACATGCACAGCAAGAAGCGCTCGCGCGCCGTGGCGAGGCCCCGGCAGATCGCGATGGCGCTCGCCAAGGAACTCACCCAGCTGTCACTGCCGGAGATCGGCAGCAACTTCGGAGGCCGCGACCACACGACGGTCCTGCACGCCTGCCGGACCATCGCGGCGCTGCGCGAAGCGCATGCGGAGATCAACCACGACGTCACCTTCCTGCTGCAGGTGCTGCGCAACTAGGCCCTGTTCACGCCATGCCTGCACAACGCCTTGCGAGCGACCCCCGAACCCACCCCGGAGACGTGGCGCAAGCCCCCGTTTTGCCTAGGAAATCAGGTCCTTTCCGTAGTATAATTTGTGGATTGTCGGCCGTTCCGCGGGAAACGGATTTCGACCCCCAAACGATCCACAGGCCACCCCGCGGTTATACGCACGTTGTCATCGCCGCTTCGCCACTGATGCGCAAGCGGTTTTTGCCGATACGCACGCCAATCGTCGACTCCTATCATCATTCCTATTCTGTTTGACATGCAACTAAAACAAATCGCCCGCGATGCGTTGTTGAAGCCGCTGCAAGCGGTATCGGGAATCGTGGAGCGCCGGCACACGCTGCCGATACTCGCCAACGTCCTGCTCGAGCAGAAGGACGGCGGGCTGCATGTCACGGCGACCGACCTCGAGATGCAGATCACCGCGGTCGCGGACATCCCGGGCAAGGACGGCCAGGCCACGACGGTCGCCGCACGCAAGCTGCAGGACCTGTTGCGCGCGCTGCCGGATGGCTCGATGCTCAACGTGGAAGCCGCCGGCAACAAGATGACAGTGCGTGCCGGGCGGTCGCGCTTCAACCTGCAGACGATGGCCGCCGGCGACTACCCGCGCATCAGCCTCGGCACCGAGCAGCTGCAGACGCTGTCATTGCCGCAGAAGGACCTGCGGGGGTTGTTCGCGCTCGCCGAGTTTGCGATGGCGCAGCAGGACATCCGCTACTACCTGAACGGCATGCTGCTCGTCGTCGACCAGGCCTCGCTGCAGGCGGTCGCGACCGACGGCCACCGGCTGTCGTGGGCGAGCCTCGCGGTCCCGGGAAGCTACACGCGACAGGAGGTGATCCTGCCTCGCAAGACGGTGCTGGAGCTCGGCAAGCTGCTGGCCGACACCGAGGAGCCCGTCACGCTCGACATCCTCGCCAACCAGGTGCGCTTCCGGTTCGGCAACGTCGAGCTGGTGTCGAAGGTCGTCGACGGCAAGTTCCCCGACTACAACCGCGTCATTCCGAGCGGCTACACGAAGCTGCTCGAGCTCGACCGGCTGGAGCTCCTGTCGGCGCTGCAGCGGGCCGCGATCCTGTCCAACGAGAAGTTTCGCGGCGTGCGGGTGGTGCTGTCGGACGGCGAGCTCAAGATCATCTGCACGAACGCCGAGCAGGAGGAAGCCGAGGAGGTGCTCGAGGTTCCCTACAAGGGCGATTCGCTCGACATCGGCTTCAACATCACCTACCTGCTCGATGTCTTGCAGAACCTCGAGAGCGAGCGGGTCCGGCTGGGGTTTGGCGACGCCAATTCCAGCGCGCTCGTCAGCATGCCCGATCGCGACGACTACAAGTACGTCGTGATGCCGATGCGGATCTGATCGCCGTCACGCGTCACCCGCTCCGGACCGCTGTCGGCCTGGCCGCGGCGGCGCATCGCGAAGCCGTACCGCACCACCCAGCACCACCGAAACCGAGTCGATGAGTCCAGCCCAACCGCAGCCCCAGACCCCCTCCGCCCAGGAATACAACTCCGACAGCATCAAGGTGCTGAAAGGCCTCGACGCCGTCCGCAAGCGGCCGGGCATGTACATCGGGGACACCTCCGACGGCACGGGCCTCCACCACATGGTGTTCGAGGTCCTCGACAACGCGATCGACGAGGCCCTCGCAGGCTACTGCGACGACATCCGGGTCGTCATCCATGCCGACAACTCGGTGTCGGTGGTCGACAACGGACGGGGCATACCGACGGACGTCAAGGACGATGACGAGGCCCGGCGGTCCGCGGCCGAGATCGTGATGACCGAGCTGCATGCCGGCGGCAAGTTCGACCAGAACAGCTACAAGGTCTCGGGCGGGCTGCACGGCGTGGGCGTGTCGGTGGTCAATGCGCTGTCGGACTGGCTCAAGCTGCGCATCTGGCGCAACGGCAAGGTGCACCAGATGGAGTTCCGTCACGGTGTCCCGGTTGCGCCGCTCGCCGCCGCCGGGACCACCGACCGGCGCGGCACCGAGGTCCACTTCATGGCCTCGACGCAGACGTTCAGCAGGATCGACTTCCACTACGAGGTGCTGGCGAAGCGCATTCGCGAGCTGTCGTTCCTGAACAACGGCGTCAAGATCGAGCTCGTCGACCAGCGCGACGGCAAAAGCGAGAACTTCGCGTACTCGGGTGGCGTCAAGGGCTTCGTCGAGTACATGAACCGCAGCAAGACCGTGCTGCATCCCCGCGTCTTCCACTCGGTCGGCGAGAAGGACGGCGTCACGGTCGAGGTGGCGATGCAGTGGAACGACTCGTACGTCGAGAGCGTCCAGTGCTTCACCAATAACATCCCGCAGCGCGACGGCGGCACCCATCTCACCGGCCTGCGGCAGGCGATGACGCGCACGCTGAACACCTACATCGAGAAGGAAGAGATCGCCAAGAAGGCCCGGGTCGAGACCTCAGGCGACGACATGCGCGAGGGTCTCACCTGCGTGCTCTCGGTCAAGGTGCCGGAGCCGAAGTTCAGCTCGCAGACCAAGGACAAGCTCGTGTCCTCCGAGGTGCAGCCGATCGTCCAGGAGGTGGTCGCCGAGAAGCTCGCCGACTTCCTGCTCGAGTGCCCGGGCGACGCCAAGGTCATTTGTACGAAGATCGTCGAGGCCGCGCGCGCGAGAGAGGCGGCCCGCAAGGCGCGTGAGCTCACGCGCCGCAAGGGGGTGCTCGACGGCATGGGGCTGCCGGGCAAGCTCGCGGACTGCCAGGAACGCGATCCGGCGCTGTGCGAGATCTACCTCGTCGAGGGCGATTCCGCGGGAGGCTCCGCCAAGCAGGGCCGCGACCGCAAGTTCCAGGCGATCCTGCCGCTGCGCGGCAAG
>CAYQAF010000020.1:0-11707 GCA_964415375.1 uncultured Alcaligenaceae bacterium | reverse complement strand
GCCGCGGCATCATCTCCCAGAAGCGGGTCGGCGACGGATAGGGCGGCACCCCCTCGAACATCACCTGCGTCGCGCCGACCGCGAGCGGGCCGTAGGCGATGTAGCTGTGCCCGGTGACCCAGCCCACGTCCGCCGTGCACCAGAAGACGTCGGAATCCTTGATGTCGAAGGTCCACTTGAGCGAGCAGACCGCGCCGAGCAGGTAGCCGCCGGTCGAGTGCTGCACGCCCTTGGGCTTGCCGGTCGACCCCGACGTGTAGAGGACGAAGAGCGGATGCTCGGCGTCGACGGGCACGGGCTCGCACTCCTTCGGCAGCCCCGAGATCAGGTCGTGCCACCAGATGTCGCGCTTGTCGTCCCAGGCGAGCGCGGCATTGCCGGTGCGGCGGTAGACGACGACGCCCTCGATCGACGAGCAGCCCTCCATCGACAGCGCTTCGTCGACGGCCGGCTTGAGCGGGATCTCCTTGCCACCGCGGAACTGGCCGTCGGCGGTGATCACGAGCTTGGCACCGGCATCGGCGATGCGCTCGTTGACGCTCTTCGCCGAAAAGCCGCCGAACACCACGGAGTGGATCGCGCCGATGCGGGCGCAGGCCTGCATCGCCACCACTGCCTCGATCGACATCGGCAGGTAGATGAGCACCCGGTCGCCCTTCTTCACGCCGAGCTTCTTCAGGCCGTTGGCGAACTGGCAGACTCGCTCGTAGACGTCCTGGTAGCTGACCTTGGTGATCGAGCCGTCGTCCGCCTCGAAGATGATCGCGGTCTTGTTGGGCGTCGTGAAGATGTGGCGGTCGAGGCAGTTGTACGAAGCGTTGAGCTGCCCGTCGGCGAACCACTTGTAGAACGGAGCATTCGACTCGTCGAGCGTCTGCGTGAACGGCTTCGTCCAGAGCAGATGGTCGCGCGCGAGCCGCGCCCAGTAGCCCGCGTAGTCCTTGTTCGATTCCGCGACGAGACGGTAGTAGTCGTCGCGGGTCAGGTGCGCCTGCGCGACGAACGCCGGCGAGGGCTCGAAGACGCGGGTCTCGTTCAGGACCGATTCGATCGTGGTGGACATGCCGTTTCCTCCGGACGGGATTTTCGTTCCGCGCCAGCCCGGCGGCCGCGCGCTTGAAGTGGTGCAGGACGGCCGAGTCTAACCGCCGCGTCCCGGCTCCGGCAACGCGATCGCGTTGATGCAGCGCAAGGCCGCCGCGGCGCACCGCCCCGCGGCGCCGGCCGCGAAAAGGCGGCCGGCCGGTCGCGTTTCCCGGCAAGTCCCGCCCGGCGGCCCTTGGGGGGTGCGCAACATTCCATCTGTCGTGGCGCAAGTACGATGCCGGGCGACCTTGCGCGCCCCCGTGCGGCCTGCAAGAATCCAATTGGTCCTGGGTATTGCGACAAGACGCGGCACGAAGCCGACCGGGCGCGCGCCCCGGGCCGGCCGTCCTCGACATCAGGGCGGCCGACACCCCGGCCAACGGAGGAGAGATTCGCATGACCCGACGTTCCAGCGGAACACCGCTGCGCCTGTCCGGCGTTGCGGCAGCCGTCGCCTGCGCGCTCGGCGCGATACCCGCCGCGCAGGCCTTCCCGTTCAGCCACGACGAGGTGACCGGCAGCCTCGACACCACGATCTCGGTGGGTGCGCTGTGGCGCACTCAGAGCCGCGACCCGGGCCTGGTCGCGATCGTCAACGGCGGCACTTCGCGCGACCCCAACGCCGACGACGGGAACCTCAACTACGACTCGGGGGACCTCACCTCGCTCGCCGCAAAGGCGACCGTCGACCTGCTCCTCAAGTGGCGCGACTACGGCATGTTCGTGCGCGGCACCGCGTTCTATGACTGGGCCGTCGACCGCAAGGACGGTCTCGGGCCGGAGGCCCGCGACCGTCTGGTCAGCGACGCCGAGATCCTCGACGCGTTCGTGTTCGGCAAGTGGTCCATCGCGGGGCGCACGCTGAACCTCCGCGCGGGCAACCAGGTGGTGAGCTGGGGCGAGAGCACGTTCATACCCAACGGCATCAACATCCTGAACCCGATCGACGTCTCACGGCTGCGCCTGCCGGGCTCGGAGCTCAAGGAGGCGTTCCTCCCGACGCCGATGGTCTGGGGCTCGCAGGAGCTGACCGACACCACGACGATCGAAGCCACCTGGCTCGCGAGTTGGGACAAGACGCGCATCGACCCGCGCGGCGTGTTCTTCAGCACCAACGATTTCGCCGTCGACGACGGCGACTTCGCCTACACCGGCTTCGGCCGCCGCAACGACCAGCACGGCGCCGCCGGCATCTTCCCGGTGTCGCCGACCGCGCAGCTGAAGGCCCCGCGCGGCGCGGACCGCAACCCGAGCGACAGCGGGCAGTACGGCGTGGCGCTGCGCCAGTTCGTCCCCGACTGGAACAACACCGAGTTCGGCCTGTTCTTCGTCAACTACCACAGCCGTACGCCGCTCGTGTCGGGCACGCGCGGCGGCATCACCGCCGCGCAGACGATCTCGCAGAACCTGACGCCACAGCAGGTCGCGGCGCTCACCGCGGCGCGCATCCCTGCGGTGGCGCAGGGCAACCCGGCCTGCACCGCGCTCAACGTCCCGTCGTTCGGCGCCCTGTTTACGCCGACGAACATCGCGGCGCTCGCGCCGATCGTCGGCGGCGCGGCGAACGCGACGGCACTGGCCGCGCTCAACGCGACCAACGCAGCATGCGCCACCGCCGCCGGGCGCGCCGGCCAGTACTTCCTCGAGTACCCCGAAGACATCCAGTTGTGGGGCCTGTCGGCCAACACGGCCGGGCCATGGGGCATCGCGCTGCAGGGCGAGTGGTCGTACCGCAGGAACCAGCCGTTGCAGCTGCCTTCGGCAGAGCTCCTGCTCGCAGCACTCGGGCTCGCCAACCAGCTCACGAGCACCAACCCGGTGGCGGCGGCCGCGGTGCCCTACGGCACCGAGATCTCGGGCTACCGGCGGGTGAAGATGCACCAGGTGCAGGCGACCGGCACGAAGTCGTTCGGGCCGCAGCTGGCGGCCGAGCAGCTCGTGGTCGTCGGCGAGGTCGGTTGGACCTACCTCGACCTGCCGGACGACCTCAAGTTCGCCGGGCCGGGCTGCCACCTGCCGCAGCCGGGGTCGTCGACCGCGTCGGCGTACAACTCCGTGTCGACCGACTGCTTCGCCACGCGCAATTCCTGGGGCTACCGGCTGGTGGGCCGCCTCGACTACGCGGACGTGTTCGGAGCCACGGTCTCGCCGCGCCTGGTCTGGTCGCACGACGTCGCGGGCGTGGGGCCGACGTTCAACGAGAGCGCCAAGGCGCTCACGTTCGGAATCGGCTTCAACTACCAGCAGAAGTGGACGGCGGACATCGCCTACACGAACTTCTTCGGCGGCCGTACCTACGGCGGCACCGACGTGCCCAACGCGGCGTCCGGGCCGCTGCCGCCGGGCCAGAGCGCGGACTACGCGAGCAACTCCAACCCGCTGCGCGACCGCGACTTCGTTTCGATCAGCATCAGCTACGCGTTCTGAACGCGCCCGCGAGACCAGGAGAGCAACGATGAACAAGCAGGCATTCCGCGTCGTCGGGCTGGCGCTCGCGCTGGGCGCGGCCGGCGCCGTGTTCGGGCAGGCGCGCACGCCGATGGGCGCCGAGGCCGGCGGCAACGCGGCCGGGACGATCCCCGCGTGGACCGGCGGCATCGTCAAGCCGCAGCCGGGCCACGTCGCGGGCGGGCACTACGCCGACCCGTTCAAGGCCGACAAGCCGCAGTTCACGATCACCGGCGCCAACGCCGACCAGTACAAGGCGCAGCTGTCGCCGGGGCAGTACGCGATGCTGAAGAAGTACCCGACCTGGAAGATGGTCGTCTATCCCACGCGGCGCAGCGCGTCGTTCCCCAAGGAGGTCTACGACGAGACCGCGGCCAATGCCGGCAAGGCGAGGCTGTCGCAGGGCGGCAACGGCGTCGTCGGCGTGCGCGGCGGCATCCCCTTCCCGGTGCCGAAGGACGGGCTCGAGGCGATCTGGAACACGGTGCTTCGCTACCGCGGCGACACCTACCTGACCAAGTGGGCACAGGCCGCGGTCACGCGCGAGGGCAGCTACACGCCGGTCGCGTTCGACTACGAGTACGACTTCCATTACGGCAACCTGACCAGGCCGGCGGCCGAGCGCCAGGAGAACAAGCTCGCCAACTTCCTCCAGTCGACCACCGCGCCGGCGCGCCTCGCCGGCCAGATCCTGCTCGTGCACGAGACCGTCGACCAGGTGAAGGAGCCGCGCAGCGCGTGGACGTACAACCCCGGCCAGCGCCGCGTGCGCCTCGCCCCGCAGGTGGCGCACGACAACCCCGGCACCGCGGCCGACGGGCTGCGCACCAGCGACGACTTCGGCATGTGGAACGGCTCGACCGAGCGCTACGACTGGAAGCTGGTCGGCAACCAGGAGCTCTACGTCCCGTACAACTCTTACCTGATCTCGGGCAACGAGGTGAAGATGGCCGACGTGCTCAAGCCCGCGCACGTCAATCCGGACCTCGCCCGCTACGAGTTGCACCGCGTGTGGGTGGTCGAGGCAACGCTGAAGCCGGGCACGAGCCACATCTACAAGAAGCGCGTGTTCTACATCGACGCGGACAGCTGGATGGTGCTGGTCGTCGACAAGTACGACGCGCGCGACGAGCTGTGGCGCGTCGCCGAGCAGCACTCGATCGTCTTCGCCGAAGTGCCGATGATCTTCGCGACGCTCGAGGTGCACCACGACCTGCAGTCGGGTCGCTACATCGCGATGGGCATGCGCAACCAGGAGCCGAAGGTCTTCGAGCCGGTCAAGCGCGACAAGGCCGACTTCACGCCCTCGGGCCTGCGCGGCATAGGCACCCGCTAGCGCTCGCTGCCTCGCGGCCACGCGGCACCGCCGCGAGGCAGGCGCGGGCGCGGCGCACGAGCTCCCGGTTACGACGCCGATGACGCGCTTCGCGGCCGGCCTCGTCTTCGCGCTGGTGATGCTGGGCGCGGCGCTCTACGCGTTCGCGCCGAGGCCACTACCCCCTTTCCCGCCGACCGAGATCGCCGCCCACCGGCTGCTCGTACTGGGCCTGGCGACCGCCGGCAACCGCGCCGTGGGCGTGGGCGAGCGCGGCGTAGTGCTGCTCTCCGACGACGAGGGGCGCAGCTGGCGCGCCGCGCGCTCGCCGACCACCGCCACGCTCACCGACGTGCGCTTCGCAGACGCGAAACACGGCATCGCCGTCGGCCACGATGCCGTGATCCTGCGCACCGAGGACGGCGGCGAGACGTGGGTGCAGGTCCACGCCGCACCCGACGACCAGCGCCCGCTGCTGGCGGCCGCCTACGTCGACGCCAAGCACCTTGTCGCCGCGGGCGCCTACGGCTCGTGGTACGAGAGTCGCGACGGCGGCCGCACCTGGGCCGCGGGTCAGCCGTTCGAGGGCGACCAGCATCTCAACGCGCTGGCAGTCGCGCCCGATGGCTCGGTCGTGGTGGCCGGCGAGGCGGGCTTCCTCGCGCGCTCCACCGACGCAGGGCGCACGTTCGCGCCGCTCGCCTCGCCGTACAAGGGCTCGTTCTTCGGCGTGCTCGCCACCCCCGACGGCGGCATGCTGGTCTACGGACTGCGCGGCAACGCGTTCCGCTCGGCGGATGCGGGTGCGACATGGACGAGCGTCGCCCCCGAGGGCACCAAGGCCACGCTGCTCGCGGGGACGGTCCTGCCCGACGGCGGCGTCGTGCTCGCGGGCCGCGAGGGCACGATGCTCGAGAGCCGCGACCAGGGCCGAACGTTCGCCGCGCGCCGCAGCCCGGACGGCCGCGCGGTGGCGGCGGTGCGCGCGCTGCCCGGCGGCGCGCGCATCCTCGCCGGGGAGGGCGGCGTCGCCGCCGCGCCGCAATGAAGACGCGCCTGCACACGGCCTTCGACCGCTTCGTCGCGGCGACCGCGCGCGTCGTGTTCGCCGCGCGCGTGCCGCTGCTCCTGCTGTTCGCGGCCGTCACCGTAGCCCTCGCGTGGTCGGCGACGCAGCTGCGCGTCGACGCCGGCTTCAACAAGATGGTGCCGCTCGAGCACCCGTACATGCGCACGTTCACCGCCTACCAGACGGTGTTCGGCGGCGCGAACCGCGTGCTGGTCGCGCTGCGCGTGCGCGGGGCCGGCGACATCTACACGCCCGAGTTCATGCGCGCGCTCAAGGAGGCGACCGACGACGTGTTCTTCATCCCCGGCGTGGACCGGCCGAGCGTCACCTCGCTGTTCACGCCGAACACACGCTTCATCGAGGTCGTCGAAGAGGGCTTCGCGGGCGGCAACGTCGTCCCCGCCGCGTTCCGCGGCACGCCGGCCGACCTGGCGCTGGTGCGCGAGAACGTGCTGAAGTCGGGAAGCGTCGGCCGGCTCGTCTCCAACGACTTCCGCGGCGCGCTGATCCGCGCCGAGCTGCTGGAGATCGACCCGCAGACGGGCGCGCGGCTCGACTACAAGGCCGTCGCCGACAAGCTGGAGGCGCTGCGCGGCAAGTACGCCGAGCAGGGCGTGGACGTGCACATCATCGGCTTCGCCAAGGCGGTGGGCGACATCACCGAGGGCGCGATCGGCGTGCTGGCGTTCTTCGGGCTCGCCTTCGTCATCACAACGCTGCTGCTGTGGTGGTACACGCGCTCGCTACCGCTCACGCTGCTCGCGCTCGTCTGCGCGCTGATGCCGGTGCTCTGGCTGCTGGGCCTGCTGCCGCTGCTCGGCTACGGCATCGACCCGATGTCGATCCTGGTCCCATTCCTCATCTTCTCGATCGGCGTGTCGCACGCCGTGCAGATGACCAACGTTTGGGCGGACGAGGCGGGCCGGGGCGTGGGCGGCCTGCGCGCGTCGCACAACGCGTTCCTCAAGCTGTTCGTGCCGGGGACGCTCGCGCTCGTGATGAACGCGCTCGGCTTCCTCGTCATCATGCACATCAAGATCGACGTCGTCCGCGAGCTGGGCATCACGGCGAGCCTCGGCGTGCTGCTGATGATCGTGACGAACAAGCTGCTGCTGCCGATCCTGCTGTCGTGGCTGCCCGCGCCGAGCGCGCCGCGGCCCGTCGCGCACCCGCGCGTGGACGCCCTGTGGCGGTGGATCTCCGGCTTCACCGAGCGGCGCAACGCCGTCGTCGTGCTGCTCGTCGCCGCCGCGCTCCTCGCCGTCGGCACGATCAAGGCGCGCGACCTGCGCACAGGCGACCTCGGCAAGGGCATTCCCGAGCTACACGACAGTTCGCGCTACAACCGCGACAACGCGGTGATCGTCGACCACTTCGCCATCGGCGTCGACGTGCTGTCGGTGGTCGTGCAGACGAAGGACGTGGACGGCGCCTGCACGGATTTCGCGGTGATGGACCTGGTCGACCGCTTCGACTTCTTCCTGCGCAACGTCGCCGGCGTGCAGTCGGTGCTGTCGCTGCCCGGGCTCGCCAAGAACGTCAACGCGGGCTGGAACGAGGGCAGCCCGGACTGGCGGGCGCTGTCGCGCAACTCCGACGTGCTGGCGCAGTCGGTCACGCCGATCGACACCTCGACGGGCCTGCTCAACACCGACTGCAGCGCGATGCAGGTGCTGGCGCTCACGCGCGACCACCAGGGCACCACGATCGCCCACATCGTGCGCGAGGTCAAGCGCTTCGCCGCCGAGAACGCCACGCCGCAGGTCGAGTTCCGCCTCGCCGCCGGCAACGTCGGAGTGATGGCCGCGACCAACGAGGCGGTCGACGCCGCCGAGATCACGATGCTGCTGGCACTGTTCGGCGCCATCATCCTGCTCTGCTGGATCACGTTCCGCTCGTGGGCGGCGGTGCTGTGCATCATCCTGCCGCTGACGCTGGTGTCGATCCTGTGCAACGCGCTGATGGCCACGCTGGGCATCGGCCTCAAGGTCTCGACGCTGCCGGTGATCGCGCTCGGCGTGGGCGTGGGCGTCGACTACGGCATCTACCTCTTTGAGCAGATGCAGCACCAGATGGAGGACAACGGCGCCACGCTGCGCGAAGCCTTCTACCAGGCGCTGCGCAACCGCGGCACCGCTGCCGTGTTCACCGCCATCACGATGGGCATCGGCGTGGGCACCTGGGCGTTCTCCGCGCTCAAGTTCCAGGCCGACATGGGCCTGCTGCTCGCGTTCATGTTCGTCGTCAACATGCTGGGCGCGATCTTCCTGCTGCCGGCGCTGGCCTCCTTCCTCGTGCGCCCGCCGGCTCCCGCGCCCTCGAGCCCGCGGCAGCCCGCCGCGGCTTGACCCAGCGCAGGACGGCGCCCCGCCGGGTGCCGCAGAATGCGTGGCGGGGACTGCGCTAGACTTCCGCGCTCCGTCCCATCCCCTCCCGCCCATGGCCAACCAGCCCGATCCCCTCTCGCTCGCCAACGCGCGGATGAAGCCGCTGCCGTACCTCATCTTCATGAGCCGGTGGCTGCAGCTGCCGCTCTACCTGGGCCTCATCGTCGCGCAGGCCGTCTACGTCTGGCACTTCTGGGTCGAGCTCGTCCACCTCGTCGAGGCGGCGTTCGGCAACCAGGAGGCGCTCTCGGCGATCGTCTCCGCGGTGACGCCCCCCGGGCAGGCCGTATCGACCGCAAAGACGCCGTCCGAGACGGTGATCATGCTGGTCGTGCTAGGCCTGATCGACGTCGTGATGATCAGCAACCTGCTCATCATGGTGATCATCGGGGGCTACGAGACGTTCGTCTCGCGCATGCGCCTCGAGAGCCACCCGGACCAGCCCGAGTGGCTGTCGCACGTCAACGCGAGCGTGCTCAAGGTGAAGCTCGCCACGGCGATCATCGGCATCTCATCGATCCACCTGCTCAAGACCTTCATCAACGCTTCCGCCTACGACGAGAAGACGCTGCTCTGGCAGACGGCGATCCACATCACCTTCCTGCTCTCGGCGATGGCGATCGCCGCCACCGACCGGCTCATGCCGCAACGCGGCGCGAAGCACGCCGGCGCCGCCCACTAACCACCGAACGCGGGCCGCGAACGGCGCGCCCCGGGGAGCGACGATGACCACCATCCGCGAGAAAGACTTCATCCAGAGCGTCGCCGACGCTTTCCAGTTCATCAGCTACTACCACCCGGCCGACTACATCCGCTCGCTCCACGAGGCCTACGAGCGCGAGGCCTCGCCGGCGGCGAAGGACGCGATGGCGCAGATCCTCATCAACTCGCGCATGTCCGCCGAAGGCCACCGGCCGATGTGCCAGGACACCGGCATCGCGATCGCGTTCGTGCGGGTCGGCATGGAGGTGCGTTGGGACACGAAGCGCTCGCTGCAGCAGTTGGTCGACGAGGGCGTGCGCCGCGCCTACACCGACCGCGACAACCCGCTGCGCGCGTCGGTGCTGGCCGACCCGGACGGCAAGCGCGTCAACACCAAGGACAACACGCCGGCCGTCGTGCACGTCGAGCTGGTGCCCGGCGACAAGGTCGACGTGATCGTCGCCGCCAAGGGCGGCGGCTCCGAGAACAAGTCGAAGTTCGCGATGCTGCTCCCCAACGACAGCATCGTCGACTGGGTGCTGTCGGTCGTGCCCACGATGGGCGCCGACTGGTGCCCGCCCGGCATCCTGTCGCTCGGCATAGGCGGTACGCCCGAGAAGGCGATGCTCCTCGCCAAGTGGGGCATGATGGACCCGATCAATCTGCACGAGCTCGTCGCCCGCGGTCCGCAGACCCGATCCGAGGAGCTCCGGCTCGAGCTCTACGAGAAGGTGAACGCGCTCGGCATCGGGGCGCAGGGGTTGGGCGGACTGTCCACCGTCCTCGACGTCAAGGTCAACGACTGGCCGACGCACGCCGCGTCGAAGCCGGTGGCGCTGCTGCCGAATTGCGCGGCGACGCGCCACGTTCACTTCGTGCTCGACGGCAGCGGGCCGGCGCGTCTCGACCCGCCGTCGCTCGATGACTGGCCGAAGCTTGCCCTCGACTTCGGCTCGAGCCGCCGCGTCGACCTCGACGCGCTCACCAGGGCCGATGTCGCCTCGTGGAAGTCCGGCGAGCGGCTGCTGCTCTCCGGCAAGCTCCTCACCGGGCGCGATGCCGCGCACAAGCGCCTGACCGAGATGATCGCGCGCGGCGAAACGCTGCCGGTGGACTTCACCAACCGCTTCATCTACTACGTGGGTCCGGTGGACGCGGTGCGCGACGAGGCGGTCGGCCCGGCGGGTCCGACGACGTCCTCGCGCATGGACAGGTTCACCGACACGATGCTCGCGAAGACGGGGCTGATCGGCATGGTCGGCAAGTCGGAGCGGGGCCCCGCCGCGATCGAATCGATCCGCAAGCACGGTGCCGTCTATTGCATCGCGGTGGGTGGAGCGGCGTACCTCGTGTCGAAGTCGATCCTGGCCTCGAAGGTGCTCGCCTTCGCCGACCTGGGCATGGAAGCGATCTACGAGTTCGAGGTGAAGGACATGCCCGTGACCGTTGCGGTGGACGCGCAGGGCAACGCGGTCCACAAGACCGGCCCCGCCGAATGGCGGGCGCGGATCGGCAAGATCCCGGTCGTGACCGCATAGCGCCGGTGTCGCGCGGACCGGCGGCGTCCGGCACGGCCGGCGCGCGGTGTATCCTTCGTGCGCCCGGCGCCGGCATGCCGGCGTCGCGGTGCCTCGGCGTGCCGTACGTCCTCGACGCCTGCCGGTCGCTGCCCCTCCGTCCACACCACGTGCCCGACCCGCGCCGCCGCGCCGTGCCATCCCTCGCGCCGATCCATGCGACGCTTGCCGCGCTTGCGCTCGTGGTCGCGTTTCCCGCGCAGGCAGCGCGCATCGTCGTGCTGAAGGGCAGCGACGCACCCCGCATCGGGTCCGCGCTTGCTGCGCTGCGCGAGCACGCGGCGATGCCCCTCGACGTGGTCACGATTCCCGCCGACGTGAGCGACACGGGCGCGGCATCGCGCCTCGCCGCGGAGCGTGGCACCGTCGTGGTCGCGCTGGGACCGGCTGCGAGCGACTACGCGATGAAGCTGCCGGCTGCGGCGCACGTCGTCCACTGCCTCGCCGGCGCGGACGCGCTTCGCGCGGGCCTGCCCGCCGTCCCGTCCGAGGTGCCCGCCGGCGAACAGGCGGCGTGGCTCGCGAGGCTCCTGCCGGGCGCGCGCACGGTCGCTTTCCTGTTCGACCCGTCGCGCAATGCGCGCCGCGCCGAGGCGCTCGCGGCCGCCTTCCACGCCACGGGCTACAAGACGCTGCTGCGGCCGGTGCCCACGCCGGCGGCACTGCCGGCGGCGCTCGAGTCGATTGCCGGGCGGGCCGAGGCGCTGATCGCGTTGCCCGACGCTACCGTGTTCACGCGCGAGTCGTCGCGGGGCATCCTGCTGTTCTCGTTCCGCAAGCGAATCCCGCTCGTCGGGCCGAACGACGCGTGGGTGCAGATGGGCGCCCTCTACGCGATCGACTGGGACTACCGCGAAGTTGGCGCCGCGTGCGCGCGCCTTGCCGCGCGCGAAGCGGGATTCGCGGATGTGCCGTTGCCGGCGCCGCGCCCCCGCGTGTCGGTCAACATGAAGAGTGCCGCACACTTCGGCGTTGCCTGGGACGCGCCGCTGCTCCGGACCGTGGACGTGCGCCATGAATGAGCGTGCGCGCGCCGGAACCGGGCCGATCGAGATCACCGCCGACTCGCAGCTGCGTCGCGGCATGCGCCTCATGATCCGCGAGGGCACGACCGAGAAGAACC
>CAYQAF010000019.1:0-11783 GCA_964415375.1 uncultured Alcaligenaceae bacterium | reverse complement strand
GTCGAACTCGACGTGCGCGGTCTCGGTGGCGAAGTTGACCTCCGCCGTCACGCCGGGCGCGCGGTTCAGCACCTTCTCGATCCGCACCGCGCAGGCGGCGCAGGTCATGCCGGTGAGCTCGAGGTCGACGGACTGGTTCATCGCGCGGGACGCATTGCCGATTCGTCCGTGGGAATTCTACGCGCGCCGGTCCGCGGGTGGCGCACATGGTCGCGGCAACGGCACGTTGACGTGCGTCAAGTCCATGGGCTTCGCGTTGCCGCGAATGCGCGATCGACCCCCCCGGTCGACTTGATGCTCGTCAAAGCCGCCGGAAACGCGTTGACCCCGGTCAATGCGGCGCGTGCGCTCAGCCTTCCCGCTTCAGTTGCGGGAACAGAATGACGTCGCGGATCGACGGGCTGTCGGTGAGGAGCATCACCAGCCGGTCGATGCCGATGCCCTCGCCAGCCGTAGGGGGAAGCCCGTACTCCAGTGCGCGAACGTAGTCGGCGTCGTAGAACATCGCCTCCTCGTCGCCCGCCTCGCGCGCCTCGACCTGCGCGCGGAAGCGCGCCGCCTGGTCCTCGGGATCGTTCAGCTCGGAGAAGCCGTTGGCGAGCTCGCGACGGGTGATGAAGAGCTCGAAGCGATCGGTCACCGCCGGGTTGGCGTCGCTCGCCCGCGCGAGTGGCGAGACGTCGGTCGGATGGGCGACGATGAACGTCGGCTGCACGAGCTGCTCCTCGGTCGTCGCCTCGAAGAGCTTGAGCTGCAGCAGCCCCAGCCCGTCGGTGGGGAACACCTCCACGTCGAACGGCGCGAGCGCGACGCGCAGGTACTCGGCCTTGCCGAGCTCGTCCAGCGGATACGTGGGGTTGTACTTGTGGATCGCCTCGGCCATCGTCAGCCGGTCGAACGGTCGGCCGAGGTCGATCGTCTCGCCCTGGTAGGCGAGCGAGGTCGTGCCCACGACCTTCTGCGCCACCTCGCGGAACAGCGCCTCGGTGAGGTCCATCAGGTAGTGGTAGTCGCGATAGGCCTCGTAGAACTCGAGCATCGTGAATTCCGGGTTGTGCCGGGTCGAGATGCCCTCGTTCCTGAAGTTGCGGTTGATCTCGAACACCCGCTCGAAGCCGCCGACCACCAGCCGCTTCAGGTACAGCTCGGGCGCGATGCGCAGGAAGAGCTCGGTGTCGAGCGCGTTGTGGTGCGTGACGAACGGCCGCGCCGCGGCACCCCCGGGGATCGAGTGCATCATCGGCGTCTCGACCTCGAGATAGCCGCGCGCGACGAAGAACTCGCGGATCGCCTGCACGATCTGCGAGCGCTTGATGAAGACGTCCCGCGACTGCGCGTTGGTGATCAGGTCGACGTAGCGCTGGCGGTAACGCTGCTCCATGTCCGTCATGCCGTGGAACTTCTCCGGCAGCGGCCGCAGCGACTTCGAGAGCAGTCGCACCGCGGAACACTTCACCGACAGCTCGCCGGTCTTGGTGCGGAACAGCGTCCCGCGCGCGCCGAGGATGTCGCCGAGGTCGTGGCGCTTGAAAGCGTCGAGTGCCTGCGCGCCGACCCCGTCCAGCGTCACGTAGAGCTGGATGCGCCCGCTCATGTCCTGCAACGTGCCGAAGCACGCCTTGCCCATCACGCGCTTCAGCATCAACCGCCCCGCGACCGCGACCTCGATCGCAGCCGGTTCGAGCGCGGCGTTGTCGTCGGCGGCGTGCCGCGCGTGCAGGTCCGCGGCGAGCGCCGTGCGCCGGAAGTCGTTCGGAAACGCCTGCCCGAGCGCGCGCAGCGCCGCGAGCTTCTGGCGGCGTTCCGCGATGATGGCGTTCTCGTCGGGCAGCGGGGGGGCGCCGGGCGCGGCGGTGTCGTTCATGGCGTGAGGGGTCGGGTGAGGTGAACAGCAGTCAGGGCACGATCCATTGTCCGGCCCCGTCGCGTCCGCCCCATTCGAAGCGCGCGCGGCGCAGGTCACGGGGCCCGAGCCAGAGCCAGTCGAGCGTCTCGATCTCGAAGACCAGCGCCGCGAAGTGCGAGAACGCCATGTCGGCGCTGCCTTCCTGCACCAGTTGCTCGAACGGCGTCGCGCGGGTCAGCGGCGTGCCGGGGGCGAGCGCGATCGCCGCGGCGCTCTTCGACAGGGCGGACGCGTCCTGCCAAGAAACCAGGGCAAGGTCGTCTTCGTGGTGCACGGTCACGCGGCCGGTGAAGCGGGCCTCGACGGCGTCGCCCGGGTCCCAGAACGTCACGGCCGCACGTCGCTCCGTCGCCAGCGCGCCGGCCTTGGCGCTCCGCACGTCGGTGTGGAAGGTGAACGTGCGCGTCGCGCGATCGGCGCCGCGCAGCGCGATCACGCGCGCCTCGGGCAGGCCGCGCGAACCGACCGTCGCGAGCATCGGCAGCGCCCAGGGCGTCCAGCGCTCCTGCACGCCGCGAGCGAGCGCGCTCCACACCGCGTCGAGCACTTGCGGAAGACCCGCCGGGAGCGAGGCCGCCGGCGCCGCGATCGGGATGGCCGGCGCGGGCGAGGACGTCCCCATCACACCCCCTGCTTCAGGCTCGCGGCGATGAAGTCGTCGAGATCGCCGTCGAGCACCGCCTGCGTGTTGCCGACCTCGTGGTTGGTGCGCAGGTCCTTGATTCGCGACTGGTCGAGCACGTAGCTCCGGATCTGGTGCCCCCAGCCGATGTCGGTCTTGGTGTCCTCGAGCTTCTGCTGCTCCGCCTGGCGGTTGCGCAGCTCCAGTTCGTAGAGCTTGGCCTTGAGCATCGACATCGCCTCGGCGCGGTTGCGGTGCTGCGAGCGGTCGTTCTGGCACTGCACGACGATGTTGGTCGGCAGGTGCGTGATCCGCACCGCGGAGTCGGTCTTGTTGATGTGCTGGCCGCCCGCGCCCGACGCCCGGTAGGTGTCGATGCGCAGGTCGGCCGGGTTGATCTCGACCTCGATCGAATCGTCGACCTCCGGGTAGACGAAGACGCTCGCAAACGAGGTGTGGCGCCGCGCGTTGGCGTCGAACGGGCTCTTGCGCACCAGGCGGTGGATGCCGGTCTCGGTGCGCAGGTGCCCGAACGCGTACTCGCCCTCGACCTTGATCGACGCGCTCTTGATGCCGGCGACGTCGCCGTCGGAGACTTCGAGCACGTCGGCCTTGTAGCCCTTGCGCTCGCAGTAGCGCGTGTACATGCGCAGCAGCATCTGCGCCCAGTCCTGCGCTTCGGTGCCGCCGGCGCCGGCCTGGATGTCGACGAAGCAGTTCGCCGGATCCATCGGATTGGCGAACATGCGGCGGAACTCGAGGTCGGCCACCGTCGACTCGATCCCCGCGATGTCATCGCGCACCGCGGACAGCGTGGCGTCGTCGTTCTCGACGCGCGCGAGCTCGAACAGCTCGCCCGAGTCGGCGAGACCCGCGTCGATCGACGTCAGCGTGTCGACGACCCCCTCGAGCGCCTTCCTCTCCTTGCCGAGCGACTGGGCGCGCTCCGGATCGTCCCAGACCTTCGGATCCTCGAGTTCCCGCGCGACCTCGGTCAGCCGCGCGGCCTTGACGTCGAAGTCAAAGATACCTCCGCATCGCCGCGGAGCGTTCCCTGAGGCCCGCGAGCGAGTTGGCGATCTGGTTGAGGGCTTCGGCTTCCATGGCGGTCCCGGACGGCAAGAGCAAGCGGCGGATTATACGCCCGCATCACCCCGGACCCGGGCTCCGCCGCCCCGGTGCAACGGCCACCGCCAATTGGCAACCCCGTGTCGATGGCCTACCATGTTTCCCCTTCCCGCCGTACCGCGGACGACCCCTCCCCGGAGTTCCCGATGCCCACGCTCTTCATCAACAAGGAACGCGTCGATATCGCTGCCAGCGTTCCAGGCGACACGCCGCTCCTCTGGATCCTGCGCGACTACCTGTCGATGACCGGCACCAAGTACGGCTGCGGCATCGCCGTGTGCGGCGCGTGCACGGTCTGGATCGAGGGCCAGCCGGTGCGCGCCTGCGCGACGCCGCTGTCCTCGCTCAAGCAGGGGGTGGAGATCACCACGATCGAGGGCGCGAAGACCCGGGAAGCCGCCGCCGTCCAGGCCGCGTGGGAAAAGCTCGACGTGCCCCAGTGCGGTTATTGCCAGTCGGGCCAGGTGATGGCCGCGGCAGCGCTGCTGGCGAAGAAGAAGCGGCCGACGGACGCCGACATCGACGAGGCGATGACGGGCATCCTGTGCCGCTGCGCGACCTATCCCCGCATCCGCGCCGCGATCAAGGAAGCGGCGAAGGCGCTGGGCTGAACGGAGACATGGCGATGAACGACATCCGCATCGAAAACGTGTCCCGCCGCGGCTTCCTCAAGGCCGGCGGCGCGCTCTCCGCCGGGCTGGTCCTCGGCGTCCACGTGCCGGCGTCCGCGCAAGGCGCCGCCGCGAAGGCCGGCACGGCCTTCGCGCCCAATGCCTTCGTCAGGATCGGCGCCGACAACACGGTGACCGTGGTCAGCAAGCACCTGGAAATGGGCCAGGGCTCCTACACCGGTCTCGCGACGATCGTCGCCGACGAACTCGACGCCGCGTGGGGGCAGGTGAGGGTCGAGGGCGCACCCGCCGACGCCTCGCGCTACAACAACCTGCTGTGGGGGCCCGCGCAGGGCACCGGCGGCTCCACCGCGATCGCCAACTCGTGGGAACAACTGCGCAAGGCCGGCGCGACCGCGCGCGCGATGCTGGTCGCCACGGCCGCGCAGCGCTGGAACGTCCCGGCTGCATCGCTCACGGTCAAGGGCGGCGTGGTGACGCACGC
This sequence comes from uncultured Alcaligenaceae bacterium, assembly GCA_964415375.1. Taxonomy (GTDB): domain Bacteria; phylum Pseudomonadota; class Gammaproteobacteria; order Burkholderiales; family Casimicrobiaceae; genus VBCG01. The sequence continues at coordinate 7,011 of CAYQAF010000019.1, read as the reverse complement.
GGGCAGCAACCGCAAGGCGACGTTCGGCGAGCTCGCCGCGGCAGCCGCCTCGCAAGCCGTGCCGGCGGAAGTGAAGCTCAAGGATCCGAAGGACTTCACCTACATTGGCAAGCACGTGCCGCGCGTGGACTCGAAGGCGAAGTCCAATGGCACTGCCATCTTCACGCAGGACCAGAAGCTTCCCGGCATGCTGACCGCGCTGGTCGCGCATCCGCCGCGCTTCGGCGCGAAGGTCGCGAGCTTCGACGCGGCCGGCGTGCAGGGCATCCCCGGCGTGCGCCAGGTGGTCGAGATCCCGACCGGTGTGGCCGTGCTGGCCAGCAACTTCTGGTCGGCGAAGAAGGCCCGCGACGCGCTCAAGGTGCAGTGGGACGAGAGCGGCGCGTTCAAGGGCTCGTCGGCCGAGATCATGGCCGGCTTCCGCAAGGCGGCCGAGCAACCCGGCGCGGTGGCGCGCAGCGAAGGCGACGCCGCCAGGGCGATCGCGGGCGCGGCACGCGTGCTGGAGGCTGCCTACGAGTTCCCCTACCTCGCGCACGCCGCGATGGAGCCGCTGAACTGCGTGATCCGCATCGCCGACGACGACACGATCGAGGTCTGGAACGGCGCGCAGATGCACACCGGCGACCAGTTCGCGCTGGCCAAGTACTTCGGGGTCAAGCCGGAACAGGTGAAGATCAACATGCTCTTCGCCGGCGGCAGCTTCGGGCGCCGCGCCAACCCGGCTGCCGACTACCTGCTCGAGTGCGCGTCGATCGCGCTGGTGCTCGCCCGCGCCGGGCAGCGCAAGGTGCCGGTGAAGCTGGTCTGGACGCGCGAGGACGACATGCGCGCGGGCTACTACCGGCCGGCGTTCTTCCACACGCTGAAGGCCGGTCTCGACGCCAGCGGCAACGTCGTCGGCTGGCAGCACCGGCTGGTCGGCCAGTCGATCGCCGCCGGCACGGCGTTCGAGTCGGGCATGATCAAGGACGGTGTGGACGCGACGTCGGTCGAGGGCGCGTCGAACCTCCCGTATGCGCTGCCCGCGATCCACGTCGACCTGCACTCGCCGAAGCTGCCCGTGCCGGTATTGTGGTGGCGCTCGGTCGGCTCGACGCACACGGCCTACTCGACCGAGACGTTCGTCGACGAGCTCGCGGCGGCGGCGAAGAAGGATCCCGTCGAGTACCGGCGCGGGCTCCTCGGCAAGCACCCGCGCCACCTCGCGGTGCTCGAGCTCGCGGCGAAGGAATCCGGCTGGGGCAAGCCGCTTGCGCCGGGCAAGTCCGGCGAGAAGCGCGGCCGTGGCGTCGCGCTGCACGAGTCGTTCAACAGCTTTGTCGCGGAGGTGGTCGAGGTGACGGTGAAGGCCGACCATTCGTTCACCGTCGACCGCGTCGTCTGCGCGGTCGACTGCGGCATCGCGGTGAACCCGGACAACGTGCGTGCCCAGATGGAAGGCGGCATCGGCTACGGGCTGTCGGCAGCGCTGTACGGCGCGATCACGCTCAAGGACGGCGGCATCGAACAGTCGAACTTCCACGACTACCCGGTGCTGCGCATCAACGAGGCGCCGAAGATCGAAGTGCACATCGTGCCGTCGACGGCCGCGCCGACCGGCGTCGGGGAGCCCGGCACGCCGGTGGTGGCACCGGCGCTGGCCAACGCGATCTTCGCCGCCACCGGCAAGCGGGTGCGCACGCTGCCGATGAAGCTAGCGTAAGTGCACACGCCCGAAGGCTTCCACCCCGCGCACGCGCTACCGACCGAGCTGCCCGGCACCGCGCTCGCTTTCGCGTTCCGCGACGGCAAGATCGCCGTGGGGGGACGAGACGACGCCCCCGCGATCCCCACGCTGGTGGCCGTCGAGGCCGCCGGGCTACGCGGCGAGCGGCACTACCTGGGCGAGCTTGCCGGCGCCCCCTGCGTCGCGATCGCGCTGCCCGAAGACGCTCCGGAGCGCCCCGGCCTTGCGTTCACGGGCCTGCGCGCGCTGTTCTTCCGGCTGCCCGACCCGCTGCTCGCGCTCGCCGCGCGCGCGTTCCAGGTCGTCGAGTGGGATCGCACGCATCGCTACTGCGGGCGCTGCGCGATGCCGACGCGCGACAAGGAGGACGAGCGCGCCAAGGAGTGCCCGGCCTGCGGCTACGTCGCCTACCCGCGCGTGTCGCCGGCGATGATGGCGCTCGTCACGCGCGGGCGCGAGATCCTGCTCGCGCGGGCGCATCGCTTCCCGCCGGGCATGTTCAGCGCGCTCGCCGGCTTCGTCGAGCCCGGCGAGACGATCGAGGACTGCCTCGCGCGCGAGGTGCGCGAGGAGGTGGGCGTCGAGGTACGCGACCTGCGCTACTTCGGCAGCCAGTCGTGGGCGTTCCCGCACTCGCTGATGATCGCGTTCACCGCCGAGTACGCCGGCGGCGATGTCCGCTGCGAGGACGCCGAGATCGCCGAGGCACGCTGGTTCGCCGCCGACGCGCTGCCGCCGCTGCCACCCTCGGTGTCGATCGCGCGACGGCTGATCGACGAGACCGCGCGACGCCTTGCGGAGTCGTGATGGGGGAGCACGCCGCGGCGTTCGACCTCGACGCCTACCTCGACCGCATCGGCCGGCCGGTGGTCGGCGGCACTGACCTCGCGACGCTTTCGGCGCTGCACCTCGCCCATGTGTCGTCGATCCCTTTCGAGAACCTCGACGTGCTGTGGCAGCGCGGCATCGCGCTCGACGCGGCGTCGCTGCAGGCGAAGCTCGTGCATGGTGGGCGCGGCGGCTACTGCTTCGAGCAGAACCGTCTGTTCGCGCTCGCGCTCGAGACGCTCGGCTTCGACGTCGTGCCGCTCGCCGCGCGCGTGCGCTACCGCGCCACCCGGCTCCTGCCGCGCACGCACCAGCTGCTCCTCGTGACCGTCGCCGGCGAGCGGTTCGTCGCCGACGTCGGCTTCGGCGGCAACACGCTGCTCGCGCCGCTGCCGCTCGTCGCCGACGTGCCGGTCGCACAGCATGCCTGGCGCTACCGGCTCGCGCGCGAAGGCGGTGCCTTCGTGCTGCAGTTCGAGACCAGCGAGGGGTTCCTCGATCTGTACGCCTTCACGCTCGAACCCGCGGTGCCCCCCGACCTCGAGATGGCGAACTGGTACGTGTCCACGCATCCGGCGTCGCGATTCGTCACTACGTTCACCGTGCAGCAGGCCACGCCCGCGGTACGGCGCCTGCTGCAGAACCTCGATTACACCGAGGACCGCGGCGGCGGCGACGTGCGCACGACGCCCATCGACCGCGACGCGCTGCCGGCGCTCCTTCGCGAAACGTTCGGGCTGCGCCTGCCGGACGGCGTGCCCCTGCCCGTCCCCGCGGCGATCGCTACGCTCGCTGTGTGACCTTCGGCACAGACGCGATGATCCCGCCCCCGCATGATCACGAGCCCACTCGAGGAGACGACATGGCTGCCTACGCTTTCGGCAAGACGGTTCCCTACGGCTTCGACGACGCGATCGCGCGCATCACCGCCGCGCTCGCCGAGCAGGGCTTCGGCATCCTCACCGAGATCGACGTCAAGGCGACGATGAAGAAGAAGCTCGACCTCGACGTCGCCCCGTACAAGATCCTCGGCGCGTGCAATCCCCAATTCGCGAGCCAGGCGATCGCTGCCGAGCCCGCGATCGGCGCACTGCTGCCCTGCAATGTCGTCGTGCGTGTCGACGCGGCCGGTCACACGGTCGTCGAGTGCATGGATCCCCTCGCGGTGATGAAGCTTGTCGGCAAGCCGGAGGTCGAGGCGCTCGGCACCGAGGTCCGCAAGCGCCTCGAGACCGCGTTGGGCAAGCTCTGACCGCGCGAGGTCGTCCGCCGGGGACGGGACCGGCACGGCTGCTAGAATCGCGGACCTGATGCGTCCTATCGGTCCGATGACCTTCCGCGCCCTCCGCCACGTCGCTGCGCCCGCGATCGCGCTGGTGCTCGCGCTGTCCCCCGGCCTCCCGGCCGGCGCGCAGTCGCCGGCGCCGCCGCTGCCGAAGGAGGAGCCGGCGCCGTCCCTTCCAGCCGAGTACGACGACGCTGCGCGACGCGCGTACGCGCAGGGACTCGGGGAGGCCCGCGACCTCGTCAATGCCAAGCGCTACGACGAGGCGCTGGCCCGGCTCGACCTGCTCATCGCGGCGCGACCGCGCGAGCCGCAGGCGCGCTTCCTGAAGGCGGTCGTGCTCGCCGACACCGGGCGGGCGGCCGACGCGATGGTGGCGCTGCGCGCGATCGTCGCCGACTATCCCGAGTTGCCGGAGCCGCGCAACAACCTCGCGGTGCTCTACGCGGCCGGCGGCAACTACGCGCTCGCCCGCGAGGAGCTCGAGCTCGCGATCGCCGCGGCGCCCGACTACGCGATCGCCCACGAGAACCTGGGCGATGTCCACACGCGCCTTGCGGTCGTCCATTTCGAGCGCGCCGCCGCGCTGGACAAGGGCAACAAGGCGGCGCCGCAGAAGCTGAAGCTCGCCCGCGACCTGCTCGGCGTCGCGCGCTGATCGCCCCCATGACCCTACCCGGAGGTGCCCCGATGATCCGTCACATCCTCTCGATCGCCAGCGTCGCGCTCGCCCTCGCCGCGCCGTCGGCCGCGCTCGCCGCGAATCCCCAGGTGGAGTTCGACACCTCCGCCGGCAAGATCCGGCTCGAGCTCTATCCCGACGCGGCACCGAAGACCGTCGCGAACTTCCTCGACTACGTGAAGGCCGGGCACTACAACGGCACGGTGTTCCACCGCGTGATCGACGGCTTCATGATCCAGGGCGGCGGCTTCACCGCGGAGCTCTGGCAGAAGCCGACGAAGGCTCCGGTGGTCAACGAGGCCGAGTCGGCAAGCAAGGCCGGCTTGCTGAACGTCCCCGGCACGATTGCGATGGCGCGGACGTCGGACCCGAACTCTGCCACCGCGCAGTTCTTCATCAACGTCAACGACAACAAGTCGCTGAACTACCGCTCGGCGGATCCGCAGGGCATCGGCTACACCGTGTTCGGCAAGGTCGTCTCCGGCATGGATGTCGTGCAGAAGATCGCGAAGGCCCCTACGGCCGCCAGCGGCATGCACCAGAACCTCCCGAAGGAAGCCATCGTCATCAAGTCCGCGGCCGAGGTCGCCGACAAGTAAGGCAACTACATGCGCAAGGTCCGCCTCGACACCAATCACGGCGCGATCGTCCTCGAGCTCGACGACGACAACGCCCCGGCGACGGTCGCCAACTTCCTGCAGTACGCGCAGGACGGCCACTACGACGACACGGTGTTCCACCGGGTGATCGACGGCTTCATGATCCAGGGCGGCGGCTTCGCCCCGGGCATGAAGCAGAAGCCGACGCGCGCGCCGGTAGCGAACGAAGCCGGCAACGGCCTCAAGAACCGCAAGTACACGGTGGCGATGGCACGCACCAACGACCCGCACTCCGCGACCGCCCAGTTCTTCATCAACGTCGCCGACAACGACTTCCTCGACTACAAGGGCCCGAGCCCGCAGGGCTGGGGCTATTGCGTCTTCGGCAAGGTGGTCGAGGGCACCGACGTCGTCGACCGCATCAAGGACGTGGCGACGGGCCGCAGCGGACCCCACGAGAACGTCCCGAGCGAGGACGTCGTGATCCGCAAGGCGGAAGTGCTCGCCTAGCACGACGCGGGCGCGGCAGCGAGCGTACGCGCTGTCGCGCACGGCGCGCGGCCCGCCGATGCAGCCGACGCTGTTCCTGTCCGACCTCCACCTGTCGCCCGACCGCCCGGCGACCGCGGCCGCATTCGAGGCGTTCTGCGCCGGACCGGCGCACGCGGCCGCCGTGGTCTACGTGCTGGGCGACCTCTACGACTGGTGGATCGGCGACGACCAGCTCGAAGATCCGTTCGCCGCGCGCATCGCCGCGGCGCTGCGCGGCGTCACCAATGCCGGCGTGCCTGTTCACGTCATGCAGGGCAACCGCGATTTCCTCTACGGGACGCGCTTCGAGCGCGACACCGGCGCCACGCTGCTGCCCGAGCAGCTGGTCGTCGACGTGAACGGCGTGCCGACAGTCCTGCTCCACGGCGACGAGCTCTGTACCTCGGACCTCGATTACCAGCGCTATCGCGCGCGCATGCGCACCCCGGAGACCCGGCGCCGCCTGCTCGCACTGCCGGCCTTCGTGCGACGCTGGATCGCCCGCAGCCTGCGCAGGAAGAGCCGCGACCAGTCGGCGCAGAAGCCCGAGTCGATCCTCGACGTCGCGGAGGATGCCGTCGTGGCGGCGTTCCGCGCGCACGGCGTCGCGCGGATGATCCACGGCCACACGCACCGCCCGGCGACGCACCACGTCGACGTCGACGGCCGCCACTGCGAACGCGTGGTGCTCGCCGACTGGCATGACCGCGGCCACTGGCTCGAGGCCGGCGCGCAAGGCCTGGTTCGCCGCGACATCACCTGAGCGTGCCCGCTTCGGCGGCACCGCGGGAACGATCACGGGCGGCTTTACAATTCCGAGCAACGCTTCAGGGGAGCACCCGATGAGCCCGACGGGCCGCCCCGAGGGCGAATCCGCCCCGAAGCGCGTTAGCGCGGAGGGTAGTCCTGTGAGCAATCTGTTCGACCTGCGTGGCCGGGTGGCCATCGTCACCGGCGGCAACGGCGGCATCGGCTTGGGCATGGCGCGGGGCCTTGCCGGCGCCGGTGCAAGCGTCGTCGTCGCGGCGCGCAATGCGGAGAAGTCGAGCGCGGCGGTTCTGGAGCTCCAGACCCTCGGCGTCGAGGCGCTCGCCGTCAGCGTCGACGTGACCGACGAGAAGTCGGTCCAGGGGATGGTCGACGAGACGGTTGCGTGGCGCGGCCGTCTCGACATCCTGGTCAACAACGCCGGCATCAACATCCGCAAGCCCGTGCAGGCGCTTTCGCTCGACGCGAACGTGGTTTCCGAAGAAGGCATCGGCGAACTGGCCGAGGAAGAGGACGACCTGCTGCAGGCCGCCCAGGACCTCGGCATGGACCTGACCGAGGTCCGCGCCGACACCAACGGTGACGGAGC
>CAYQAF010000018.1:0-12007 GCA_964415375.1 uncultured Alcaligenaceae bacterium | reverse complement strand
GGTGAAGCTCGTCTCGGCCGCCGGCTTTCATCTCAAGGGAAGCGGCTGGTACGCGACCGACTTCCGCGGCGGCAGCAAGCCCGCGCCGAAGGGCGACGCGCCCGCTGCCGAGGCGCCGAAGACGGACACCGCCGCGACGAGCGAAGGCAAGAGCGACGCCGGCGGCGCGAAGAAGGCCGGCGGCTGCGGCGGCGGCTGCTCGTGCCACTGAGCAGCACTGCTTCGCGGGACGCGGGTCACCCATTCGCACGCGCGCGGGCATGAAGCGCTACCTCATCGCCGGGCTGCTCGTCTGGGTGCCGATCGGCATCACGGTGTGGGTGCTGCACTTCATCCTCACCACGCTCGACCTGACGCTGCTGCTGCTCCCCGAGGTGGCGCGGCCCGAGAAGCTGTTCGGCTTCCCGATCCCCGGCCTCGGCGTCGTGCTCGCCTTCGCGATCCTGCTGCTGACCGGCGTGATCGCCGCCAACTACTTCGGCCTGCGGCTGATCCGCTTCTGGGAGTCCATCCTCGGCCGCATCCCTTTCGTCAAGTCGGTGTACTCGTCGGTGAAGCAGGTCTCGGACACGCTGCTGTCCGACACCGGCAACGCGTTCCGCAAGGCGCTGCTCGTCGAGTTCCCGCACGAGAACAGCTGGACGATCGCCTTCCTCACCGGCACGCCGGCGTCCGCGGTCGCGCGCCACTTCGGCGAGGAGCACGTCTCCGTCTACGTGCCCACCACGCCGAACCCGACGTCCGGCTACTTCGTCATGGTGCCTAAGTCGCGCGTGCGCGACCTCGACATGACCGTCGACGAGGCGCTCAAGTACGTGGTCTCGATGGGCGTCGTGATGCCGCGTGGCAGCGCGGTGCCGCCGCCCGCGCGCCCGACCGCGCCCGCCGTCGCGGGCAACGCCCGAAACTGACCCAGCCGCCCCGCGGCCGGCCGGCGCATGTCGCCGCCGCGGGCGGCGATTCCGATCCGACTCCCGCTGGAGAACACGCTGTGAAACGCACCGAATACTGCGGCAAGGTCGACCGTCGCTTCCTCGCGCAGACGGTCACGCTGATGGGCTGGGTCCACCGGCGGCGCGACCACGGCGGCGTGATCTTCATCGACCTGCGCGACCGCGAGGGACTCGTGCAGGTAGTCTGCGACCCGGACCGCGCGGCAACCTTTGCCATCGCCGAGAAGCTGCGCAGCGAGTTCTGCGTCCGCGTCACCGGTCTGGTGCGGCCGCGTCCCGACGGCTCGACCAACCCGAACCTGGTCTCGGGCGAGATCGAGGTGCTCGCGCACGAGCTCGAGATCCTCAACGCCTCGGCGCCGCCGCCGTTCCAGCTCGACGACGACAACCTGTCGGAGACGGTGCGGCTCGAAAACCGTGTGCTCGACCTGCGCCGGCTGCCGATGCAGCGCAACCTGATGCTGCGCTACCGCGCTGCGATGGCGGCGCGCCGCTACCTCGATGCCCACGGCTTCGTCGACATCGAGACGCCGTTCCTCTACAAATCGACGCCCGAAGGCGCGCGCGAGTTCCTCGTGCCTTCGCGCGTCCACCACGGCCAGTTCTACGCGCTGCCGCAGTCGCCGCAGCTGTTCAAGCAGATGCTGATGATCGCGGGCTTCGACCGCTATTACCAGATCGTGAAGTGCTTTCGCGACGAGGACCTGCGGGCCGACCGCCAGCCCGAGTTCACCCAGATCGACATCGAGACGTCGTTCCTCGGCGAGCTGGAGATCCGCGACATCATGGAAGGGCTGGTGCGGACGATGTTCCGCGACGCGCTCGGCGTCGAGCTGCCCGAGCCGTTCCCGATCATGACCTACGCCGACGCGATGCGCGACTACGGCTCTGACAAGCCCGACCTGCGCGTGCCGCTCAAGCTGACCGAGCTCACCGACCTCATGAAGACGGTCGAGTTCAAGGTGTTCCGCGGTGCGGCCGACCTTCCGAACGGCCGCGTCGCCGCGCTGCGCGTGCCCGGCGGTGGCGCAATGTCGCGCAAGGAAATCGACGACTACGGCCCGTTCGTCGCGATCTACGGCGCGAAGGGGCTGGCCTGGATCAAGGTCAACGACGCCAGGAAGCCGAACGAGGAAGGCCTGCAGTCGCCGATCGTCAAGTTCCTGCCCGAGCCCGTGCTGCGCGAGATCCTCGCCCGCACCGGGGCGCAGGACGGCGACGTGATCTTCTTTGGCGCCGACCGCGAGAAGGTGGTCTCTGACGCCATGGGCGCGCTCCGCGCGAAGATCGGCCACGACCGCGGCTTCGCCGAGAAGAGCTGGAGGCCGTTGTGGGTCGTCGACTTCCCGATGTTCGAGTACGACGAGGAAAGGAAGAGCTGGGCCGCCCGCCACCACCCGTTCACCGCGCCGAAGGACGGCCACGAGGAGCGCTTCGCGACCGACCCGGCGAACGCGCTGGCGAAGGCCTACGACATGGTGCTGAACGGCTGGGAGATCGGCGGCGGCTCGGTGCGGATCCACCGCCAGGACGTGCAGGCGAAGGTGTTCGAGGCGCTGTCGATCTCGCCCGAGGACCAGCGCCGCAAGTTCGGCTTCCTGCTCGACGCGCTGTCCTACGGCGCGCCGCCGCACGGCGGCATCGCCTTCGGCCTCGACCGCATCGTGACGATGATGGCGGGCGCCGACTCGATCCGCGACGTGATCGCGTTCCCGAAGACGCAGCGCGGGCAGGACCTGCTCGTCGGCGCTCCCGCCCCGGCGACCGAACCGCAACTGCGCGACCTGCACATCCGCGTGCGCACCAGCGACGCCCCGAAGGTCGGCTGACGCACCACGCGGTGGCGACCCGCACCCGCATTGGTACACTGCGGGCCATGGACATTGCTGTGCTCCTGCGCCGCGTCGTCGCGGCCATCGCGATCGGCGTGATTCTGCCGGCGTCGATCCCGGCGCACGCGCGCGCCGCACCCGGCGCCCTGCCCGAGGTTGCCGTCGCGACCTTGCCAGCTGAAGCACAGCGCACTCTTGCGCTGATCCGCGACGGCGGGCCGTTCCCCTACGAGCGCGACGGCGTGCGCTTCGGCAACCGCGAGCGCCTGCTGCCCGCGCAACCGCGTCACTATTACCGCGAGTACACGGTGAAGACGCCGGGTGCTGCGAACCGCGGCGCGCGGCGCATCGTCTGCGGCGGCCCGGCGAAGGCGCCCGACGTGTGCTACTACACGCACGACCACTACCAATCGTTCTCGAGGATCCGCGAATGAAGGCGCCCGATCTCACCTCGGTCGAGGACTGCGGCCTGCACGAGTGGAAGGGCGCCGACGAGCCGCTCAGGACGGCGGCTGCCCACGCGAAGCTGAAGTTCGCGCAGGTCGACCTCGGCAAGGCGAAGGACAAGGCGACGCTGTTCGCCGAGGTCGACCGCGCGCTCGCGCTTCCCGACCACTTCGGCCACAACTGGGACGCGCTCGCCGACGTGCTCGAGGACCGCGACTGGCTCGGCAAGTCCGGCCGCGTGGTCGTGCTCGCCCACGCCGCGGCCTATCGCAAGGACCACCCCAACGACTTCGGCACGCTCGAGGAGATCCTCGGCGAAGCCGCGGAGTTCTGGCAGGAGCGCCACGTGCCGTTCTGGGTGTTCGTGGCCTGAGTTGCCATACAAGCAACCCCTTTCGGTGCTGGTCCTCGTTTACACCGGGGACCTCGACGTGCTGCTGATCGAGCGCGCCGACTTCCCCGAGCACTGGCAGTCGGTCACCGGCAGCGCGGAGGCGGGCGAGGCGCTCGCCGAGACCGCCGCGCGCGAGCTCGCCGAGGAGACCGGCATCGATGCTGCCGCCTTTGGCGGCGTCGTCGATTGGGGACTTTCCAGCGTATACGAGATCTTTCCGCAATGGCGCCACCGCTACGCCCCCGGCACGACGCACAACACGGAGCACGTGTTCACGCTGCCGGTGCCGGGTCCGCTGCCGGTGCGCCTCAACCCGCGCGAGCACCTGCGCGCCGCGTGGCTGCCGTGGCGCGACGCGGCGGCGCGCTGCTTCTCCTGGTCCAATCGCGACGCGATCCTCGCGCTGCCCGAGCGTGCTGCACGACTGCAACCGATTCCGAAGGACTCGCCATGATCCGACCGCTCGCCTCGCTCGCCGTTGCCGCCCTGCTCGCCGCGAACGCATCGCTCGCGCAGCAGCCTCCCGCCACGGCGCTTCCCGCGTCGCCGAGCGTCACCGTCACCGGTGCGGCCAACACGAAGGTCCAGAACGACAGCATGATGGCGATGGTGCGCGCCGAGGCCGAGCAGACGACGCCCGGCGCGGCTGCCGCGGACGTCAACGCGCGCATGGCCAAGGCGCTCGCCGCCGCCAAGGCCGCGCCCGGCGTCGAGGCCAAGAGCGCCGGCTACAGCACGTGGCAGCAATGGGAGAAGGGCAAGCCCGGCAAGTGGCGCGTGTCGCAGACGCTGTCGCTCACCGGTGCCGACTTCCCGGCGCTTGCGGCCTTGCTCACCAAGCTGCAGGACGAGGACGGACTGCTGGTGTCGTCGATCGCCTTCAGCCTCGCGCCGGAGACGCGCCGCCGCGCGGAGGACGCGCTGACCAAGGAAGCGATCCGTGCGTGGCAGCAGCGTGCCGCGACCGCGTCCGAGGCGCTCGGCTTCGCCGCGTGGCGACCCGGCCGCGTGAGCGTGTCGACCGGCGACTACGCGCCGCAGCCGCGCTTCGACATGATGGCGCGCGCCGGCGCCGCGCCCGCGTCCGCGCCGCCGGTAGCCGTCGAGGGCGGCACGACCGAGCTCACCGTCACCGTCAGCGGCGACGCGTTGCTCGACAAGCCATCGGGGCGGTGACGCCGGGCGAAGCCCGGGCGCGGCGGGCGCGCACTCAGGGCAGCGACGTGCGCTCCGGAGGCGGCAGGTGGGCGAGCCCGCCGTGCCGCGCCGACCAGCCGGCGGGATCGGCGCGGAAACTTTCGACTTCGGCGAGCGTGGCGGCGTCGAACAGTCCGTCCTCGCGCGCGACCGCGACGATGTCCGCCCAGTTCGCCAGCGCGTGCAGGCGCAAACCCGCTGCCTCGAGGTGTGGGCGCGCGTCGTCGAAGACGTCGAAGTAGAAGAGCACGAAGACGTCGCGCACCTCGGCGCCGGCCGCGCGAAGCGCGGTCGCGAACTGTGCCTTGGAAACGCCGTCGGTGGTGAGGTCTCCAACCAAGAGCGCCCTGGCGCCCGCCCGGAGCTCGCCCTCGATCTGCGAATTGCGGCCGAAGCCGCGTGTGCGCGTTCGCACGAAGTTGAGCGGCTTGCGCAGCGCGTCGGCGAGCCACGCCGCAAAGCAGACGCCCGCGTCCTCGCCGCCCACCACGGTGTCGATCGTCGCGACGCCGACGCGGCGCTCGATCTCGCCGGCGGCCAGCGCCATCAGCGTTTGTCGCAGGTCGGGATGCGCCATTACGCGTTGGCACTCGACGTAGACGGGGCTCGCCCAGCCGGAGCTGAACATGAACGGCGCGTCGGTGTTGACGCGTACGGCGCCGGTGGCGAACAGGATCCGCACGGTCATCCGGGCGATCTGGGTGCGCGACGCGGCGTCGGCGAACATCGGCGGGCTTCCCGGTGGCGGTGGCGGGTTATTCACGGACGTCCTCCTCGAACTCGACGACCAGGCGCCAAAGCAGCTCGCAGCCGGCCATGAAGTCGTCGGCGCGCATCGCCTCCCGCGGGTTGTGCGAGCCGTTCTGGTTGCGAACGAAGATCATCCCGGTCGGAATCCCGGCGTTGGCGAACATCGCGGCGTCGTGCCCGGCGCCGCTCGCAAGCCGCATGTACGGGAGCTGCGCCTCCTCCGCAGCCCGCGCCAGCCGGCGCGTCAGGTTGGCATCGAGCACGGCCGGCTCGCTGACGATCGGCGGATCGAACTCGAAGCGGACGCCGCGCGCGCGGCCGATCGCGTCGCACTCGGCGCGGATCGCGGCGTTGAAGTCATCGATCGTGGCACGCGCGAGGCTGCGGGCCTCGAGGCTGAACGCGATTTCGCCGGGGATCACCGAGACGGCATGGGTCGCCGGATTCGTCTGCACGACGCCGGCGGTGAACACGAGGTCGTGCCCGTCGCGGAGCCAATCCTGCCAGGCTTCCTCGATGCGCGAAAACAGGTCGGCGGTGGCAAGGACCGGATCGTGGCGCAGACGCTTCGGCACGGCGCCCGAGTGCCCGGCTTCGCCGAGGCAGCGGACCTGGAGGTGGCGTACGTTGCCGCGGATTCCGGTGACGATGCCGATGGGGACCTCGGCCTCGTCGAGTGCCGGGCCCTGCTCGATGTGCAGCTCGACGAAAGCGGCGATGCGCGCAGGATCGACGAGCGGACGGCCCAGGGCGAGCCGCGCCGGCTCGGCGCCGGCCTCGCGCATGTAGAACGCGAGCGGGTAGCCGGTGTCGCGGTGCTTGAGCGCGAGGTCCGCTTCGGTAAGCCGGCCGAGCAGCGCCGCGGACCCGAGGTAGGGCTTGCCGAACCATGCGCTTTCCTCGCCCCGCAGCGCCAGCACGACGTAGTCACGGAGCGTTTCCCGCGCCTCGTCGCGCAACCGCCGGGCGACCACGAGGCCCGCGACGATCCCCGCAAGGCCGTCGTAGTTGCCGCCGCGCGGGACCGAGTCGGCGTGCGATCCGGTGACGAACGCGGCCGCGCCGCGGTCCCGGCCCGGGCGGCGCATCCAGAGATTGCCGGCGGGATCGAACTCGCTGGCGAGGCCGAGCGACTCGGCGACCCCACGCAAGTGGTCCAGGACCCGGCTCTCGACGTCGCCGTACGACGAACGCAACACACCGGTCGTGTCGGCGCTCATCGCGCGCACGGTTTCGAACAGCGCCAGGGCGAACGGCGTGCCCGGCGCGGGCTGGCTTGCTGCCAAGGGTTTCTCCTTCCGACCTGCGCGCGGTGACCGGCCGGTGCGTCGCGCATCGTCAACGTCTCGCCGCATGCAAGCCGCTTCGGTCAGCCGTGGCGAATGCCGCCGAGCATACCCGCGATCGACGGGTTGCGGCAAAGCGCGCCCGTGCATGGTTGCGGGTTGCGTTCAGGCCCTGGTGGCATGTGCGCCGTGGGCGCCCCTCGCGCAGGGGGCAGGCATCTCTTGACGCGCGTCAAGCGGTCGCTGCCGCAGGGGCCTATCCTTTTGCGGGGAACGCGCGTTCGGCGCGGACCCCGCACGCCGGGGGCCACCGCCCGCCGGACGAGGAGAAATGGCAGATATGAACGCGACCGCCTGGCTTGCCGTATTGGTGGTGATCGTCATGGTGTGGGCGCTGATCAAGCGCTACGAGACCCGCCTGGTGCTGATCACCGCTGGCATCGTGCTCGCGATGCTGGCGTTGAAACCGATGGACGCGCTCGACGCCTTCGCGGCGAGCATGACCAACGCCGGTCTCATCCAGGCAATCTGCAGTGCAATGGGCTTCGCATTCGTGATCAGCTACACGCGTTGCGACGAGCACCTCGTGACGCTGCTGTCGAAGCCGCTGGGCCGTCTGGGCTTGCTTCTCATCCCGGCGTCGGCGGCGGTTACCTTCTTCGTCAACACGGCGATCCCCTCGGCGGCCGGCTGCGCGGCCGCGGTGGGCGCGACGCTCATTCCGCTGATGATGCGGTCCGGCATTCACCCCGCGGGTGCGGCTGCCGCGGTGCTGGTCGGCACCTACGGTTCGGTGCTATCGCCGGGGAACAGCCATAACGTGTTCGTCGCCAAGATCTCCAACATGGACATCATGGCGCTGATTGCCCACCACGCGCCCTACTCGAGCGTCATGATCGGCATCGGCATCGTCGGCATCACCGTCGCCAGCTTCCTCTTCAAGGACCACCGCGCGGTCGCCGTCGGCACCGGCGTGGCCGGTGCCCCCCTTGCCGGTGCCCCCCTTGCCGGTGCCCCGAAGAAACCCGACGCGATCACCCAGGCGAACGTGCTGTACTCGCTCGTGCCGTTTGTGCCGTTGACGCTGCTGGTCGTCGGCAACGCATGGGTGCCGGCGCTCAAGATGGGCGTACCGCAAGCGATGATCATTGGTGCAATCGTCGCGCTCGCCGTCACGCGGGTGTCGCCGGCCAAGATGACGAAGGAATTCTTCAACGGCATGGGCAAGGCCTACGGCGACGTGATCGGCATCATCATCGCCGCCGGCGTGTTCGCGGCCGGACTCAAGACCGCGGGCCTCATCGACGTTTTCATCGCCACGCTCAAGGAGTCGAACGAAATCGCGCGCTGGGGCGGTTCGATCGGCCCCTTCCTGATGGCGGTGATTTCCGGGTCCGGCGACGCGGCGGCCTTCGCATTCAACGAGGCGGTCACGCCGCACGCCAAGGACTTCGGCATGACGATCCCGGACCTCGGCATGCTGGCTGCGATTTCGGGCGCGCTGGGCCGGACGATGAGCCCGGTCGCCGGCGTGGTCATCGTCGTTTCCGGCATCGCGAACGTGTCGCCGCTCGACGTCGTCAAGCGCACGGCGCCGGCGATGATCGTCGCCGTCATCACCCTTGCGTTGATCATGGTGTGATGCCGTGGACACCCGCGCCTATGCACAGCAACTCGTCTCGCTGCGGCGCGAGTTGCACCGGATACCGGAGATCGGCTGGTCCGAGTTCGCCACGACCGCACGGGTGATCGGGCTGCTGCGCGGGTACGGCTTCGAGGTGCTGGCCGGACCGAAGGTGATTGCGCGCGACCACACGCTGGGCCGCGAGCCGGCCATCGTCGCCGCGGGTCTCGCCTTCGCGCGGAGCCGCGGCGTCGACGAAGCGCTGCTCGCCGAGATGGAGGAACTGACCGGCTGTGTCGGGATCTGGCGGACCGGCCGGCCCGGCCCGGTCGTGGCAGTGCGCTTCGACATCGACTGCGTCAACGTGCAGGAATCGACCGATCCCTCGCACCCGCCGTCGGCGCTGGGCTTCGCGTCGGAGCGGCCGGGACTGATGCACGCCTGCGGGCACGACGGGCACACGGCCATCGGCCTGACGCTTTCGCGCTGGGTCGCCGAGCACGCGGACGAGCTCGGCGGGACCATCAAGTTCCTGTTCCAGCCCGCCGAGGAGGGCGTTCGCGGCGCAGCGGCGATGGCCGCGAGCGGCATCGTCGACGACGTCGACGTGTTCATCGGCGCGCACCTCGCGATGATGGCGGCAACCGGCGAAATCGTCACTGCGCCGCACGGCTTCCTGTGCACGACCAAGCTCGACCTGCGTTTCCGCGGCAAGCCGGCGCACGCGGGTGTGGAGCCCCAGCTAGGGAGGAACGCGCTCGCCGCGGCCTGCCACGCCGTGACGCAACTGCTCGGCATCTCGCGCCACGGCGGTGGAATGACGCGGATCAACGTCGGTGAGATGTCCGCCGGCGAGGGCCGCAACGTGATTCCCGTGAACGCCGAGCTGAAGCTCGAGGTGCGCGGCGAGAACGCCGAGATCAACCAGTACATGGTCGACCAGGTGAGTGCGATCGCCGAGGGGGTCGCGCGGAGCTTCGGTGTTGCCTTCGAGATCGAGAAGATGGGCGAGGCCGTCGATCTCGCCAACGATGCGGCGCTGGTCGATGTGATCGCCAGCGTTGCCGGTTCGGTGCAGTCCATTGGCAAGGTCGCCGCGGGGGCCAATTTCGGGGGCAGCGAGGACGCGACGATCCTCGCCCGCCGGGTCCAGGCGCACGGCGGCCAGGCGGCGTACTTCGTCATCGGCAGCACCCGCCCCGCGGGACATCACCAGTCCGAGTTCGACATCGACGAGGCGTCGCTCGAGATCGGCTTCGAGCTCTTCAAGGGGCTGTTGCTGCGCC
The DNA here is from genome assembly GCA_964415375.1 of uncultured Alcaligenaceae bacterium. Lineage (GTDB taxonomy): Bacteria > Pseudomonadota > Gammaproteobacteria > Burkholderiales > Casimicrobiaceae > VBCG01. Next base: position 2,238 of record CAYQAF010000018.1, on the reverse strand, counting down.
TCGCGCCCCGGCACTGACTTCGCGCGTTGACCTGGCGGCGCTTGCACCGCGCGAACCCGGGCCGCATCACGTTGCGGCTGATGCAAACCCAGCGTCGGGGGCGCGGCGGACGGGCGCAGGGCACCCGTCCGCCGCAATACCTCAGCGAGGTGCCCGGTGGGTGAGCAGCGGCTCGCTCACGTCCACCATGCCCACCAGGGCGAGTGACGACAGCAGCGTGAGCTGCGGGCCCTGCCAGGCTTCGGTCGGCTCGTACCACTCGCGCAGGGTGTGGTTGTTGCCCTCGGCGCCGCCGCCACCCAGGGTGGTGGCGGGGATGCCGAGGCTGACCGGCACGTTGTGGTCCGTGCTCGCCGCCGAGTAAGTGAGCAGCGCAATGCCGAGCGCGGCCTGGGCGCCGCGGGCGGCCTGCAGCACCGAGATCTCGGGCGCCTGCTGGCCGGCGGGACGATTCCCGATCGGTGTCAGCACCAGCTTCACCTGCTTGTCGGCCGGCGCGTTCCAGCGCCGGTTCTCGGCTTCGGCGGCGACCTCGAGCAGCGGCAGGATGCTCGCCTCGAGGCGCGTCAGCTCAGCGCCGTCGTTCGAGCGCAAGTCGAGCTCCAACTCAGCGCTGGCGGCGATCGAGTTGACCGAGGTGCCGCCCTTGACCGTCCCCACGGTGAAGGTGGTGCGCGGTTCGTCGGGCACGCGGATCTCGCTGATCAGGGCGATGGCGCGGCCCAGCGCGTGCGTGGCGCTGGGGTTGCCAAAGGCGTTGTAGCTATGCCCGCCCGGGCCTTCGTAACCGACACGGTAGCGGCGGCTGCCGGTGGCGTTGGCGAGGATGCGGGTCACTGCCACGCCGTCGACAGCGATGAAGCCATCGATCGTCTTGTCGGTCGCGAACAGCGCCTTGCACCCGCGCAGGTCGCCGTTGCCTTCCTCGCCCACGGTGCCGACGAACAGCAGGTCGCCGGTGGTGCTGATGCCCTGCTCGTTGAGCGTGCGCAGAATCTGCAGCAGCACCGCGAGGCCGCGCGCGTTGTCGGAGACGCCGGGACCAAGGCAGCGATCGCCGTCACGGCGCACCTTGACGTCGGTGCCGGCGGGAAACACGGTGTCGAGGTGGGCGGCGAGCGCCAGGCGCGGGCCGCCACCGGTGCCGGGGCGCACGCCGATCACATTGCCCTCGGCGTCGACGCGCACGTCGGCCAGGCCAAGTTCCCTCAGGCGACGGGCGAAGTCTGCGGCGCGCACTTCCTCGTGGAAGGGTGGTGATTCGATTTCGGAGAGCGCAATCTGGTCGGCGAGCGTGAGTGCGTCGTCGCGCTGGACAGCGGCGAGCGCCGCCTGGAGCGCGGGCGCGGCGAACAGCTGCGCCATCACGTGTTCGGTTTGCGGCAGCAGCGGTGGAAGACTGACCGGCGCGGCGGGCTGGGATGGCGTGTCCATGGGTGACTCCATTCGATGCGTCGTTGGGGTATCGGGAAATCGCGGCGGAGCGCACCTTGCCGAAGCAAACGGGGCACCCGAAGGTGCCCCGCTGGCGCCGCGTGCCGCGTGAAGGTTACGGCGCCGGCGTCGTGTCCGGCGCAGCGGCCTTCTGCGCGTCGTCCTCGCCGGCGGCCTTCATCGACAGGCGCAGCCGGCCCTTGTCGTCGGCCTCGAGCACCTTGACCCGCACCGCCTGGCCTTCCTTCAGGTAGTCGGAGACCTGGTTGACGCGCTCCTTGGCGATCTGCGAGATGTGCAGCAGGCCGTCCTTGCCGGGCAGCACCTGCACGATCGCGCCGAAGTCGAGCAGGCGCAGCACCACGCCGTCGTAGATGCGGCCGACCTCGACCTCCGCGGTGATGTCCTCGATGCGCTTGCGCGCGACGTTGCAGGCGTCGGCATTCACCGAGGCGATCGTGATCGTGCCGTCGTCCTGGATGTCGATCGACGTGCCGGTCTCCTCGGTCAGCGCACGGATCACGCTGCCGCCCTTGCCGATCACGTCGCGGATCTTCTCGGGGTTGATCTTGAACGTCATCATGCGCGGCGCGTGCTGCGACACCTCGGTGCGGGCGTGCGGCATCGCCTGCTGCATCAGATCGAGGATGTGCATGCGGCCCTCGCGCGCCTGCGACAGCGCGACCGCCATGATCTCCTTGGTGATGCCCTGGATCTTGATGTCCATCTGCAGCGCGGTGACGCCGCGCTCGGTGCCCGCGACCTTGAAGTCCATGTCGCCGAGGTGATCTTCGTCGCCGAGGA
>CAYQAF010000017.1:2043-12193 GCA_964415375.1 uncultured Alcaligenaceae bacterium | reverse complement strand
GCGATGTGGTCGATGCGCGGCCGCTCGCCGCTGAAGCTCGGCTGATCCGCTTTCTCCATCGTCCGCGAAAGGCCCTCTTCGGAGGGCCTTTTGCTTCGCCTGTCATCGAATGAAACTCAATCGCCAGGCGCGTTTCGCGCTGATCCTGGTCGCCGCGGCACTCTTGGTTGCGGGACTCGCGGGACCCTTGCGCCGGGCTGCGGAGAACCGCGACAAGGCGCAAGCCGCCGCCGAAATGCGGCAACAGCTCGAGCGCGAGCGGGTCGCGCGCGCCGAGGAGTACGTCGGGCAGCGCGAGCAGGTCCTCGCCGACGCCCGCGCGGCCATCGACCGCGGCGACTACCCTGCGGCGCTGAAGATCGTCAGTCCCTATGCGCCCGTTCCCGACGAGGCGCTTCGCGAACTGTTCCGCGAGGCGGCCGGCGCGGAGAGCATGCGGCAACGTCGCGAAGCCATGGTGGCGCTCGTCGCGCGCGACTGCAACGAGGCGAACGTACGCAACCAGGTCGCGGCGATGCTCGAAAAGGCGGTCGACCCCGGGGTCACCGGCGAGCCGCCGCGTTCGGCGGTGCGGCTCACCGGCGCCGAGGCACGCGAGGTGGTGCTCACCCGCCTGCGCGAGCCGCCGCACCCCGAGTTGGCCACAGCCCCGGCAACCCCGCCCGTGCCAATCGACTGGACGACACGCATGCGCCGCGACAATCGGGGCCGCCCGCTGCCCGACTACCTCGGCATGGTCTACTCGCCGGCCGCCCAGGACGTGATGTGCGTCTGGCGCGTCGAGGGGCGCCGCTTTCAGGACGTGCGCACCTTCGGCTACGCGATCGACGTGTGGATGGCACCGACGCCGGACGGCAAGGCGCTGGCCGCCGACCCGGTGCGCTACGTCGAGCGGCCGCTCTGAAACGCCGTTGGCGCCGGACCTTCGTCCCGCTCGCCGCTGCGCATCATCCGCTCGGCGCTGATGCGGCCGTCAGCGTGGCTGACTACGCCGACAAAGGCTCCCGACGGGTCGTAGGCCCGATATCGCGCCGGCGCCACCTCGGGCGCAACCACCGTCTGGCCGCAGCACAGTGCACGCGCCGCGTCCGCGGCGAGATCGAGCCGCGGCAGCGCGTCGAGCAGGCAAACGACGGGGCGTAGCCGCCCGAGACGGTCCTCGGGCGAGAGCGCCTCGATGGCATCGATGGCGATCGCGTCGGCCAGGTCGAAGCCGCCGGTGCCGGTACGGACCAGTGCCGCGAGATGTGCGTACGTGCCGAGCGCGGTCCCGAGGTCCTCGGCGAGCGTGCGCACGTAGGTGCCCTTCGAGCACGCGACCTCGACGATCGCGTCGGGCGGCTTCCAGTCGACCAGCGACAGCGCGCGAATTTCGACCTCGCGCGGCTCGCGCGGGACGTCGATGCCGGCGCGTGCATATGCGTACATCGGCTTGCCCTGGTGCTTGAGTGCCGAGTGCCGCGGCGGCACCTGGCGGATGCGCCCGACGAAGCCCGCGAGCGCCGCTTCGAGCGCGGCGCGGTCGAAATCGACGGGACCCCGATCGACGACCTCCCCCTCGGCGTCGCCGGTGGTCGTCGCCACGCCGAAGCGCACCGTCGCGCGATAGCGCTTGTCGGCGTCGAGCAGCGACTGCGCGAACTTGGTCGCCTCGCCGAAGCAAACCGGCAGGAGGCCCGAGGCCAGCGGGTCGAGCGTGCCGGTGTGGCCGGCCTTCTCCGCGGCGAACAGGCGTCGCGCGCGTTGCAGCGCCGCGTTCGAGGACACGCCCGACGGCTTGTCGAGCAGCAGCACGCCGTCCACGCGCCGCCAGCGCCGGAACGGCTGGGGCCGCTCAGGCGTCGTCGCGTGGATGCTTGGCGTCCTCGGCGACCGCCTCGTCGATCAGGCGCGCCAGCGCGATGCCCGCCTCGATCGAGTCGTCGTAGACGAAGCCGAGTTGCGGCACCTTGTACGTGGTCAGGCGCCGCGCGAGCTGGCTGCGCAGGAAACCCGACGTACGGGCGAGCGCCGCGACCGCCTCGTCGCCGTGCTCGCGTCCGGCCAGGTGCGTGAAGTGCACCTTGGCATGCGACATGTCGGCGGAGACGTCGACCTGCGTCACGGTCACCATCCCCACGCGGGGATCCTTGACCTCGTTCCGCAGCAGGTCGGCGAGCTCGTGCCGGATCTCCTCGGCGACGCGCTGGACGCGCTGGGACTTCACAGTGTCCTCGCGACCTCGACGACCTCGTAGACCTCGAGCTGGTCCTTCTGCTGGATGTCGTTGAAGTTCCTGATCGACAGCCCGCACTCGAATCCCGCCTTGACCTCGCGGACGTCGTCCTTGAAGCGCTTGAGCGAGTCGAGCTCGCCGTCGTGGACGACGACGTTGTCGCGCAGCACGCGGACCCTCGAGCCGCGCTTGACCACGCCCTCGAGCACGTAGCAGCCCGCGACCGCGCCGACCTTGGAGATGCGGAACACCTCGCGGATCTCGACCATCCCGAGCTGGCTCTCCTTCTGCTCCGGCGCGAGCATGCCCGACAGCGCCGCCTTCACGTCGTCCACCGCCTCGTAGATGATGTCGTAGTAGCGGATCTGCACGCCGGAGGTCTCGGCGAGCTTGCGCGCCTGGGCGTCGGCGCGCGCGTTGAAGCCGATGATCACGGCCTTCGAGGCGAGCGCCAGGTTGACGTCGGACTCGGTGATGCCACCGACGCCGGCATGGACGACGTTGACCTTGACCTCGTCGGTCGAGAGCTTGGTGAGCGCCTGCTGCAGCGCCTCGTAGCTGCCCTGCACGTCGGCCTTGATGATCAGCGCGAGCGTCTTCGCCTCCTCGCCGCCCATCTGGTCGAACATGCTCTCGAGCTTCGCCGCCTGCTGCTTGGCGAGCTTGACGTCGCGGAACTTGCCCTGGCGGAACAGCGCGATCTCGCGCGCCTTGCGCTCGTCGCCCAGCACCATCATCTCCTCGCCGGCGAGCGGCACGCCGGACAGGCCCTGGATCTCGACGGGAATCGCCGGGCCGGCCTTGGCCACGGGCTTGCCGGTCTCGTCGGTCATCGCGCGCACGCGCCCGAACACCGCGCCCACCAGCGCGATGTCGCCGCGCTGCAACGTCCCCGACTGCACGAGGATCGTCGCGACCGGGCCCTTGCCCTTGTCGAGCCGCGACTCGATCACGATGCCCCGCGCCGGCGCGTCCCGCGGTGCCTTGAGCTCGAGCACCTCGGCCTGCAGCAGGATCGAGTCGAGCAGCGTGTCCACGCCCTGCCCGGTCTTCGCCGACACGGGCACGAACTGCACGTCGCCGCCGAACTCCTCCGGGACGACGCCCTCCGCGACCAGCTCCTGCTTGACGCGCTCCGGATTGGCGTCGCCCTTGTCGATCTTGTTCATCGCCACGACCAGCGGCACGTTGCCGGCCTTGACGTGGGCGACCGCCTCCTTCGTCTGCGGCATCACGCCGTCGTCGGCCGCGACCACCAGCACGACGATGTCGGTGACCTTCGCGCCGCGGGCGCGCATCGCCGTGAAGGCCTCGTGGCCGGGCGTGTCGAGGAACGTGATCACGCCCTTCGAGGTCTCGACGTGATACGCGCCGATGTGCTGCGTGATGCCGCCCGCTTCGCCGGAGGCCACGCGCGAGCGCCGGATGTAGTCGAGCAGCGACGTCTTGCCGTGGTCGACGTGGCCCATGACCGTCACGACCGGCGGACGCGGCAGCGCCACGAATTCGTGGGTGGACTGTTCCTCGAGGAGGACCGAGTCGAGGTCGTCGAGCTTGGCCGCCTTCGACTTGTGGCCCATCTCCCCGACGACGATCATCGCGGTCTCCTGGTCGAGGACCTGGTTGATGGTCACCATCGTGCCCATCTTCATCATCACCTTGATGAGATCGGCAGCCTTCACCGACATCTTGTGCGCGAGATCGGCGACGCTGATCGTCTCCGGGACCGTGATCTCGCGGACCACGAGCCCGGCCGCGCCCTCGATCTCGCGGCCCTCCTCGTCGCGGTGGCGATGCCCGACCTTGGGCTGTCGCCAGCCGGTGGCCGCCGTACCCGCGGTCGTGTCGCCGCGAAGCTTGAGCGCGCGGCGACGCGCAGCCTCCTCCGAGAACACCGCGCCGGGCATCTTCTTCGCACCGACGCGCTTCTCGCCGGGCTTCGCGGCCGGGCGATGCAGCGTTCCTTCCTTCACCGGGACCGGCTTCGCGACGGCCTCGCGCGCCTTGGCCTCGACGGCGGCCTTCGCGGCGGCCTCGTCGGCCTCCTTCTTGGCGCGCCGCGTTGCTTCGAGCTCGTGCTTGGCGACGATGTCGGCCTGCTGGCGCGCGAAGAGCTCCTGCGTGCGGCGGGCTTCATCTTCGCGGGCAGCGCGCTCCTCCTTGGAGATGATCGACGGCGCGGGCCGGGGTGCGCGCACCGGCGCCTCGGCGACGGGCTCTGGCTCGACCGGGGCCGCCTCGGGCTCCGGCTCGGGCATCGGCGGCGGCAACTCGACCACCGCCGGCGGGGGCTCGACAACCGGTGGCGCCGCCTCGACGACGGGTTCGGGCATGGGCTCGGCAACCTCGACGACCGGCACCTCTTCCACCGGCGCCTCGGCCGCGGGCACCGCAACCGCCGGCTCGTCCTCGCGCCGCATCAGCACGCGCGTCTTGCGCACCTCGATCTGGATCGTGCGAGCCTTGCCCGTCGAGTCCGCGGCCCTGATTTCGGTGGTCTGCTTGCGGGTGAGCGTGATGCGCTTCTTCGCCTCCGAAGCGGCGCCGTGCTGCCTGCGGAGGTAATCGAGCAGGCGCGTCTTGTCCTGCTCGGTGAGATGGTCGCCTTCCCGCTTGTCGTTCACGCCCGCCGCGGCGAGCTGCTCGATTAGCGCGCCCGCCTGCATCTTGAGCTCTTGCGCGAATTGTTCGATGGTCGTCTGCGCCATACTGCCTCCCGCGCCCGCGCAGCGCGCGGGCACATCGTTCCCCGACTAGTGCACCTGCGCGACCGCGGTGCCCGCAGTCGCGTCGTTTTCCGTCTCGAACCAGTGCGCCCGCGCCTTCATGATCAGTTCGTGTGCGCGCCCCTCGGCCATCCCGGTCAGCTCGACCAGCTCGTCGACCGCCAGGTCGGCGAGCGCGTCGCGCGTGGTGATTCCTTTCGCCGCGAGCGTGCTCGCGATCTCGGTGTCCATGCCCTCGAGGTTCAGCAGTGCCTCCTCGACGTTCTCCACCGACTCCTCGCGCACGATCGCCTCGGTCAGCAGCGCGTTGCGCGCGCGGCTGCGCAGCTCGTTGACCGTGTCCTCGTCGAAGGCCTCGATCTCGAGCATCTCGGCCATCGGCACGTAGGCGACCTCCTCGAGCGAGGTGAAGCCCTCGCCGATCAGGATGTCGGCGATCTCCTCGTCGACGTCGAGCTTCTCCATGAACAGCGTGCGCAGGCGGGTGCTCTCGGCCTCCTGCTTCTGCTGCGACTCCTCGACGCTCATCAGGTTGATCTCCCAACTCGTCATCTCGGAGGCGAGGCGGACGTTCTGGCCGCTGCGGCCGATGGCGATCGCGAGGTTCTCCTCGTCGACCACGACGTCCATCGAGTGCCGCTCCTCGTCGACGACGATGCTCTGCACCTCGGCGGGCGCGAGCGCGTTGACGACCAGCTTCGCCGGGTCGTCGGACCACAGCACGATGTCGACCCGCTCGCCGGCAAGCTCGTTGGTCACCGCGGTGACGCGCGAGCCGCGCATGCCGATGCAGGTGCCCTGCGGGTCGAGCCGCGGGTCGTTGGACTTGACCGCGATCTTGGCGCGGATGCCGGGGTCGCGCGCGGCGGCGCGGATCTCGATCAGTCCCTCCTCGATCTCCGGCACCTCGAGCTCGAACAGGCGCATCAGGAACTCGGGGGAGACGCGCGACAGGACCAGCTGCGGCCCCTTGGCGGTGCGGTCGATCTTCATCACGTAGGCACGGATCCGGTCGCCGACGCGCAGCATTTCCTTCGGGATCAGCTGGTCGCGCGGGATCATGCCCTCGATGCGGCCCGACTCGACGATCACGTTGCCGCGCTCGATGCGCTTCACCGTGCCGGTGAGGAGGTTGTCCTGGCGCTCGAGGAAGTCGGAGAGGATCTGCTCGCGCTCGGCGTCGCGGATCTTCTGCAGGATGACCTGCTTGGCGGCCTGCGCGCCGATGCGGCCGAACTCGACCGGCTCGAGCGGCTCCTCGACGACGTCGCCGATCTTGAGCTCCGGATCGCGCTCGATCGCGTCGGTGATCGCGAGCTGGTGCGCGGGCTCCTCGTGCTCCTCGTCGGGCACGACGGTCCAGCGACGGAACGAATCGTAGTCGCCGCTCTCGCGGTCGATCGACACGCGGGCGTCGATCTCTTCCTTGGGGAAGCGCTTCTTCGTCGCCGAGGCGAGCGCCGATTCGAGCGCCTGGAAGACGATCTCCTTCGGCACGTTCTTCTCGCGTGAGAGCGCATCCACCAGTTGCAGCAGGTCGCGGTTCATGTCACTTCATCTCCACTCGATCTTCGGCACCAGGCGTGCCTTCTCGATGCTGCCGAGAGGGATCGCCCGGGTGCCGGCGTCGGTCTCGACCAGGGCGGCATCGCCCTCGAGCCCGCGCAGGATTCCCTTGAGTCGCCGCGCGCCTTCGACGGGCTCGCGCAGCGTGAGCTTCGCTTCCTGCCCGACGAACCGTGCGTAATCCGCCGCCTTCCTGAGCGGCCGGTCGAGGCCGGGCGAGCTCACCTCGAGGCGGTCGAAGTCCACGTTCTCGACCGCGAACAGCCGCGTCAGGTGGCTCGAGACCCGGGCGCAGTCCTCGACGTCGACGCCGCTCGCCTTGTCGATGAAGATGCGCACAAGGCGCCCCTTCGGCGACAGTTCCAGGTCGACGAGCTCGTAGCCCAAGGCGGGCAGCGTGCGTTCGAGAAGTGCGTTCAGGTCCAAGTCTTCGGGCGCGGTCTCGGCCGGCGGCGGGCGCCAACGGCAACGGCAAAAAAAAATGGGCTGTGCCCAGCCCATTTCTCATACGTGTAACGCTTATCGCCGACAAGTATAGCGCAGAGCCGGGCGGAACTGAAGGCTTTTTGCATGCGGGAGCCGCCCGGGCGAAGGCCCGGTCCGGCTGCCGGGGCCATCGCATCCGGAGGTCCCGGGCGCAGCCGCCGCAATCCGCTACGCTAAACTCCCCGTCATCGGCGCCCAGTCGTCTTCCTCACCCGCCTTCCCCACCCGCTTCCTCACCCACGAGAGTCGAATCCATGGCCGACCCGCTCGTCATCGCCCGCCACGGCGAGATCGACATCGCCCTTCTTCCCGCCCTCGCCAACCGGCACGGCTGCATCACCGGTGCGACCGGCACCGGCAAGACGATCTCGCTGCAGCTGCTCGCCGAGCGCTTCTCGCGCATCGGCGTGCCGGTGTTCATGGCGGACGTGAAGGGGGACCTCGGGGGACTCGCCAAGGCCGGGGCGATGTCCGACAAGCTCGGCGAGCGCCTGAAGAAGCTCCACCTGCCCGAGCCCGACTGGGCCGGATGCCCCGTGGCATTCTGGGACGTCTGGGGCGAGCAGGGACACCCCGTGCGCGCGACGATCTCGGACATGGGGCCGCTGCTCCTCGCGCGGCTGCTCAACCTCAACGACACCCAGGAAGGCGTGCTCTCCATCGCCTTCAAGGTCGCCGACGACAACGGGCTGCTGCTGATCGACCTCAAGGACCTGCGGGCGATGCTGCAGTTCGTCGGCGACAACGCCGCGAAGTTCAAGACCCAGTACGGCAACATCTCGCCGGCATCGATCGGCGCGATCCAGCGCGGCCTGCTGCAGATCGAAGAACAGGGCGGCGAGAAGTTCTTCGGCGAGCCGATGCTCTCGATCGACGACCTGATGCAGACCGACGGCGGCCGCGGCGTCGTCAACATACTCGCCGCGGACAAGCTGATGACCAACCCGCGGCTCTACGGCACGTTCCTGCTGTGGCTGCTCGCGGAGCTGTTCGAGAACCTGCCGGAAGTCGGCGACCGCGACAAGCCGAAGCTGGTGTTCTTCTTCGACGAGGCGCACCTGCTCTTCAGCGAGGCGCCGCCGGCGCTCCTCGAGAAGGTCGAGCAGGTGGTGCGGCTGATCCGCTCGAAGGGCGTGGGCGTGTTCTTCGTGACGCAGAGCCCCATCGACATCCCCGAGAAGGTGCTGGGGCAGCTCGGCAACCGCGTCCAGCACGCGCTGCGCGCGTTCACCCCGCGCGACCAGAAGGCGGTCAAGTCGGTCGCCGAGACGATGCGACCGAACCCGAAGATCGACATCACCAAGGCGATCCTCGAGCTCGGCACCGGCGAGGCGCTGGTGTCGATGCTCGACGCGAAGGGCTCGCCCGGCATCACCGAACGCGCGTGGATGTTCGCGCCGGGGTCGCAGATCGGGCCGATCACCGACGCAGAACGGCGGCGCATCATCGAGTCCTCCGCCGTGGCCGGGCACTACGAGAAGGCGCTCGACCGTGAGTCCGCGTTCGAGATGCTGAAGGCCCGCGCCGGCGAAGGCGTGGGCACGCCCGCACCGCGGGGCAAGGAAGCCGGGGCGTCGGCGGAAGCCGCTGGCGGCGGCATCTGGGGCGGCCTCTCCGACGCACTGTTCGGCTCGACCGGCCCCAGGGGCGGAAAGCGCGAGGGCGTCGTCGACGCGTTGGCGAAGAGCGCGGCGCGCTCGGTGGGCAGCTCGATCGGCCGCTCGATCACGCGCGGCGTGCTCGGGTCGCTGCTCGGTGGCAAGCGCTAGCCTTTCGATCCGCTGCGGATCGTCGCTCAGCGCAGGTCGAGATCCGGGCGAAGGTCGTACTTGACGAGCTCCAACTCCAGCGCGTTGCGGCTTCGCGACGGGCGGCGGATCTTCCGCCCCGTCAACGCGTAGGCGAGGTGGCGCAGCGCCTCGCCGAAATCCTGCCGTCGCAGGCCCTGACGCAGGCGCCGATAGAGTTCGACGTCGCCTTGGCGGTGGGCCGCCAGCGCCATCTCGACCACGTAGTCGAGCTCGGTGTGCGATGCCATCCGGCGTACGACGCCGAGGTCGTCGAGCGGGGGAAACGGCCCCGCGACACCGCAGAGCCGGAGCGCGGCCATCGTGCGCAGGCACTTCTGGCAGGTCCCGCAGTTGTCGTTGGGCCGATCCCAGCAGACGCGCAGGTTCGCGAGGACGTCCGGCCGCGTCGCGATCGTCCGCGTCTTGTCGAGGCGCGACACCGTGACGTCGTCGTGGACGATGCTCGTGGTGCCGTTCGAGAACAGCGGGTCGAGCGTCGGGTGCGAGCCTTCGGGCCGCAGGTACCCGACCGAGTGGCTCGAGGCGATGTAGCAGCGGCGAAAGCCCATCAGCAGCGCCATGCTCGCCAGCATCGCGCCATACACAATCGTGCGGCTGACGCCGAGGTCGCGAACGAAACCGCGATGGTTCGACTCGACGAACAGTATCTCCTTGCCGAGCGAACGCGCGAACGCCGTGTTGCGCGCTCGGCTGGCCGCCATCTCCTCCTCGTCCATGTGCATGTCGAAGCCAAGGACGGTGACGAGTGCGTCGAGTTCGCCCTCGTGCGCTATCAGGCTGTACGAGGAGTCCACTCCGCCGGCATAGAAGAGGGCAATCCCGGTCCCCTCGCCCTCGGGTTCGTAGGTCGTGGCGTCGAGTGCCACCGGATGAAGTCGTACGTTCCAGTTGCAGTAGATGCGCTGGATCGCGGGCAACGCCGCGACCAGCCGCGAGGAGACCGGCACGTCGTGCGGGAGCCGCAGCGTCGAGCCCGCACGCATCGCGGGCACGAGCGTCGAGAGCACCAGCGCGTCGCCGAGCGCCCGCCGGTTGAAGCGGGCCGACGGCAGACGCACCTGCAACAGGGCGCCTGCCGCGCGCGCCCGAACCTCGATCAGGTCCTCGCCGATCCCCGCCGCTTCGACCGCGTGAACTTCCATCGTGCACTTGCCTCCGCCAGACTGCCAATCGCCACGGGTCGCAGCGACTAGAACAAGGATCTCACGGGCCGGTTGTAGGGCGTCGGGATCATCTGGCCGCCCACGTTGCCCTCGATCACCGAGACGTTCCGGTCCGTCACCGCGATATCCCAGCTCACCATCCCCTGCGGGCGAAAGGCGAGCGCCAGTCGGAGGGCGAGCGCC
>CAYQAF010000017.1:0-2033 GCA_964415375.1 uncultured Alcaligenaceae bacterium | reverse complement strand
CACCGCGGAATCCGGAAGGCCGCGAGCTCGGCGCCCGTCGTCGGATGCCGGCCGCGCCGCTCGAGCCGGCGGCCGTCGGGCGACAGTGCGAAGGCCTCGGTGATCCGCCCGTCGTTCTCGTCCACGGAAGCCCAGAGATTGCCATTGGCACCGTGCACGAAGTTGTCGGTCTCGTTCGCCCCGACGATCGCACGGAACGCCGTCGACAGCACCGATGGCTCGCCACCGTCGTCCACGAGCGTGGTGACCCGGCACGTGGACAGCGATGACGAGGCCGTCATCGCGGCGATCTCCGGATGCGGGCGAAGCCGCTCCTGCAGGATGGCCTTGTGGCTGCCGCCGCGCAACCGCAGCGAGTGATGCGAGTAGCCGCCGGCGAAGAGGTTCTCCTTCCCGATCCCCAGGAGATCCCCGTAGAGCTCCTCCGACGTGAGCAGCCGGCCGTCGGAACCCAGGAAGCGATCGCCCTCGCGTCGGTACGCGGCAAAGCCGAATCCCTGTAGCCCCAGCGCAGGCTTGACCACGAAGTGCTCGGGCAGCCGCGCGAAGACCTCGTACCAGTCCTTCGCTGATTGCGGCGTCGCGCCATCGCAGGTCCAGCCACGCGGCCGATCGAAGACCGCAAGGAACTCGGGAATCGGCAGCCCCGCCGCACGGCAGACGGAGTAGAAGACCGCCTTGTCCGAGGTAAGGCACAGGTAGCTGCCGACGATGTGGGATTTGTCGAGCTCGATCAATTCCTGGCGGGAGAGGATGTGCTCGAGCAGCCCGTCGGAAAATGCGGGATCGAGCAGATCGTAGTACTCGATCTCATAGGGCGAGAAGTCGCGCCGGTACAGATTGACGAAACGGGTGAGCGACTCGCCGTACGACGTGCGATGGGTGTCCACGGCGCGGCGGATCGCGCGCAATGCGTACTCGACACTCTTGAACTTGCGCATCACGATTCACCAGCGCCGGATCGGCGGTTCCGGGGGCAGTCGTTCGAGACACTCCGGAGTCCGCATGCCGGGGACCGGCACGTCCCGTGTCGTCTCGTGCCGCATCGGGCGAGACACGATATACCGCAACGCGCCGGGGACCGGCACCCCTCCGCGGAGTACCCGACGAGCGGCACGCCGCCAAGCAAAAGGCCCGGCGTGGGTAGCCGGGCCTTTTGCATTCATGGGTGCCTGACGATGACCTACTTTCGCGCGGGCTAGGCCGCACTATCATCGGCGTGCTGCCGTTTCACGGTCCTGTTCGGGATGGGAAGGGGTGGGTCCAGCAGGCTGTGGTCGTCAGGCATTGAGGGTCGCGGCGCGCAGGGCGCGCCGCGGGGGAAGGCAAGTTGGGGTCGAGTTGCTGGCGCAACATCGCACAATTATGGAGTCAAGCCGCACGGGCCATTAGTACCGGTTAGCTCAACGCGTTACCGCGCTTCCACACCCGGCCTATCAACGTGGTGGTCTGCCACGACCCTTCAGGGGGATCAAGTCCCCGGGAGATCTCATCTTCAGGCACGTTTCCCGCTTAGATGCTTTCAGCGGTTATCGCTTCCGTACATAGCTACCCGGCGATGCGACTGGCGTCACAACCGGTACACCAGCGGTACGTCCACTCCGGTCCTCTCGTACTAGGAGCAGCCCCCGTCAAATCTCCAGCGCCCACGGCAGATAGGGACCAAACTGTCTCACGACGTTTTGAACCCAGCTCACGTACCACTTTAAATGGCGAACAGCCATACCCTTGGGACCGGCTACAGCCCCAGGATGTGATGAGCCGACATCGAGGTGCCAAACACCGCCGTCGATATGAACTCTTGGGCGGTATCAGCCTGTTATCCCCGGCGTACCTTTTGTCCGTTGAGCGATGGCCCTTCCATTCAGAACCACCGGATCACTAGGTCCTGCTTTCGCACCTGCTCGACTTGTCAGTCTCGCAGTCAAGCTCGCTTGTGCCCTTGCACGTCCAGCGCGATGTCCGACCGCGCTAAGCGAACCTTCGAGCTCCTCCGTTACGCTTTGGGAGGAGACCGCCCCAGTCAAACTGCC
>CAYQAF010000016.1:0-12597 GCA_964415375.1 uncultured Alcaligenaceae bacterium | reverse complement strand
CTGGTGGCCCGACTCGCGGCGCAGCCCGGCGTGCATCGCGCGTGGGCGAACACGGTGTCGAACTATCGCCGCGCCGGAAAGTAGGGTCAGACTCGACTTTCCAACGGCGCGGCGTCCCAGCAATTGCGGGACTTCATGGAAAGTCGAGTCTGACCCTACTTTCCCGAAAGTCGAGTCTGACCCTACTTTCCGACTTTCCGCGATCAGCGCGCCGCCTTCGCGGCCGCGACCGCCTTCCCCGCGTTGACGCGACCGCGGCCGAACTGCGGGCTGTGGCCGCTGGCGTCGTAACCACTGCCGATCCGGTCGCAGGTCGATTCCATCACCGAGCGCACCTGCGCGGCCGAGAAATCCGGCCGCGCCGACAGCACCAGCGCGGCGATACCGGCCGCCAGCGGCGTAGCGGACGACGTGCCGCCGAATTGGCTGGTGTGCAGGCCATCCGCACCGCCGGCGGCGGCGTTGCCGGTGTTGAAGCCGCGGTTCGGGTACGAGACGTCGGTGGTGAAGATGCCGCGCACCCCGCCCGACGACGGCGCGACGAACGCGATCTGGCTGCCCACGTTCGAGTAGCCCGCGAGCGCGCCCTGGTCCGTCGAGGCCCCGACGGCGATCGCGTTCGCATCGCGCGCCAGATAGCTCACCGGACTGCCGTGGTCGTTGCCCGCGGCGCAGAACACGAGCGTGCCGAGCCCGCCGCGGCCGCCGGTGCCGATGTCCTCGAGCGCCTGCTGCAGGTCGCTGCTGTAGCCACTCGACCACGAGCACGACAGGATCGCCGCGTGGCGAGCCGCGTAGCGCATCGCGTTGGCGACGTGTTCGTCCGCGGCGAGCTCGTCGGCGTGGAAGATTTTCACGGGAAGCACGCGGCAGCCCGGTGCGACGCCCACCGCGCCGCCATTCTTCGCAGCCGCCGCGATCACGCCGGCGCACGGCGTGCCGTGGATGTCGTTGCCCTTCATCTGGTCGAAGGGGTGACGGAAGAGCTTCGGCCGCGGATCGAAGTGCCCGGGATCGTCGTCGGGCAGGAAGAAGTCGCGTCCGTGGCGATCGGGCGCCGCGGCGTCGGGGTTTTTCCAGAGGCGCGACTTGAGGTTCGGGTGGTCGATGTCCACGCCGTCGTCCAGCACCGCAACGACCACGGCGCGCTTGCCGCGCGTGAACTTCCAGGCCTCGCGTGCATCGACGTCCTCGTCCGTCTTCGCGCCGCCCGTTCCCCTGTTGACCAGGTGCCACTGCGCCGTGGGGATTCGCGGCATCGCGACGCGCCAGTACTGCGAGACGAAGTTCGGCGTGGCGAACACCACGTCGTCCAGCGCGGTCCACGCGTTGGCGATGTCGAGCAGTTCCTCGCCGGCGTACTTCCGGTCCGGGTGATACACGACGACCTGGTCGCCCGCCCAGGCATTGCGCCTGCGCACGACGAAGCCGTGTTGCGCGAGGATCCGCCGCCGGGTCGCCTGCGGCACCTTGTGCCCGAAGCGCACGACGATCTCGCGGTAGACGACCCGCAGCGCGCCGCTCGCCTCGTCGCGGAACGTGACCGGCGGCGGCCCCTTCGCCGGCGCCGGGACGCCCGCGTTGCCGGCACGACGGCCGAGGTCGAAGAAGCCGCGCGCCGCGTGCGCGACCAGCGCTCCCGTGCTCACGGGATCGCGGGCCGCGTCGGCGGCGACCTCGACGCGCTGGTTGCGTGTGCGCCGCGCCGTGGTCAACTGCGTCGGCAACGGCGTGAGCTCGATCCTCTCCCCGGATTTGGCAACGAGATGCATTGCGTGTCCCCCGCTCGATGGCACGCTCGCCGCGGGGTCGCGGCGAACGAAGGCGCCCGGACCTTGGGTCAGCTCACCTCGACGTCCACGGTGCGGTAGCCGACCCGGCAGCTGCCGACCGTCACCGACAGCGTGCCACGACCCTCGACGACGAAGGTCACGAAGCGCTCGTGCGCATTGCCGCGCGTCCACGGCATGAAGATGCTGGCGCCGCCGTAGAGCCCCGCGCCCCAACCGTCGAGGTGGCCGATCTCGACGATTGACTCCGCGGGTGCGACCAGGGTCACGCCCTGTGCGGCAGTCGTCAAACGCAGCGGCTCCGACAACGGCAGCTTGCGGGCCGAAGGCAGCCCGTACGTGCCGAGATAGCCACGGTTGGCGACGCGGATCTCGACGCGCGCGTGGCCCATGCCGACCTGCTCGTTCTTCACCACCTCGACCGTCACCTGCGGCACGAGCGCCGCCACGCGCAGGAACGCGGCGCTCTGCGTCGCGCAGGTCGCCGCGAGCTTCTCGTACGGCGGGTTCCAGATGCCGACGCGGCCGTCGAAGCCGCCGACCTCGACCTCCCCGAGCTGGGGGTGCGCCACCTTGCGCCAGCGCTTGAACACGCGGCCCTGGTTCTGCTCGCGGTCGAGCTTGGCGAGCGCCAGGAAGTCCTTGCGCTCGAGCTGCGCGTAGTGGTCGACGAAGGGCTTCTTGCGCGT
Source organism: uncultured Alcaligenaceae bacterium (assembly GCA_964415375.1). Classification (GTDB taxonomy): domain Bacteria; phylum Pseudomonadota; class Gammaproteobacteria; order Burkholderiales; family Casimicrobiaceae; genus VBCG01. The sequence continues at coordinate 10,118 of CAYQAF010000016.1, read as the reverse complement.
GATGCCGAGCTGCGCGAAGAGGTCCCACAGCTCGATCACGTAGGCGAGCGTGCCGCGCTGGTGGTACGCCCACTCGGTGATGTCGCCGCGCAGCGGCTTGTCGGGCTCGTAGAGGAACTCGTGGTAGCCGGAGACCGACGCGTAGCCGGTGTGTTCCGTCATCCAGGCCTCGACCTGCTTGAAGATCGCGAGGTCGGTCTGGTCCATCTTGCTGTCCGGCTTGTCGCCGAGCGGCCGAATCAGCACCCCGCCGAACGTGTGCAGGTTGAGCCACGTCACGATGTTCGGGTGGTGGGTCGCGAACTCCATCACCGCGCGCGTCTCGGGTGCGCTGCCGGGGAAGTGACCCCCACCCACCTGCTCGGGGTCGGGCGCCCACTGGTACGGGAAGTTGCGGTTGAAGTCGTAGAGGTTGTCGCCCAGGAAGTGCGGGTCGGGAATGCGCCGGCCGTCGAAGTTGGCGATGCGGCCCTCGGGGTAGAGCTTGTAGAAGGGGCCCGGGTCCTCGGGCTGGCGCGGCACCATCACCGGCGGGTCGAGCGGCGTGCCATCGTCTCCGCGAAGCTCGACCAGCTCGCCGTCGGCGCACTGCTGGCGCATGTAGCCCACCATGCCGTCGCCGTCGACGTCGGTCGACTCCCAGTAGGCGTGGTCCTTGTTGACGCGGTCGTTCACCGGGCTCGAGCGGACGTAGCGGCCCTTTTTCAGCACCTCCTCCGCCCCGTCGGGAGAGATGCGCGGCACGACGTAGAACAACGCGCCGCGGATCGCGTCCGCCATGTGCTTCGGCAGTGGCTTGCCGCCAGCCTCGTCCCGGCCCTGGTGGATCGCGAGGACGTCCTCGGCGATGGCGAGCGCGACGCTTGAACCGCACACCTCGGAGGCGTGCATGTTGCCGTCGATCCACACCGCCGGCCGGGACTGGTCGGGATCGTGGCCGATGGTGAGGAGCGGAATATCGCGACCCTCGGCGCTCTGACCCAGCGACGACACGTGCGCGACGTCCGGATGCTGCGCCGCCCAGGCCCGGAGCTGGGCGGTGAGTTCGGCGTAGTCGAGGTACTTGGTGCGAAACATCGGTCGTCCTGTTCTCGCAGCGCGCGCAGAGGTGGCGATTCTACGCCGCGGCCCACGCATGCCCGGGACCTTGCACAGCGATGAGCGGTGGAACCGCAGTGCTTATGCTTATGCTAATGTCATACTATTGCGCGCGCGCTCCGGCATGGAGTCGCGTCACACCATGCAGGAATCCGCCATGCAACGTCCGCTCCTCGCGCTCGCCTTCGCCGCCGTCAGCATGCCGGTGCTCGCGACCAGCGTCGGCGTCTCGATCACCGTCGGCGACCCGGCCTACTACGGCCGCATTGACATCGGCAACCTGCCGCCGCCGGCGCTCGTGTACGCCGAGCCGATCCAGGTCGGGCCGGCGCCCATCGGCGTGGTCCCCACGCCCGTCTATCTGCGGGTGCCGCCGGGGCACGCGAAGCAATGGCGCAAGCACTGCAGGAAGTACGGCGCGTGCGGGCAGCCCGTCTACTTCGTGCAGGACCGCTGGTACAGCGACGTCTACGTCGCACGCCACCACCCGCGCGGCGTGGCGACGGTGCATGCCCCGGCGGTCCCCGCGCCGTACTACCACGTCCCCGTCACGTCGGTGCGCGCGGTCGTGGGCCCGCCCGACAGGCGCTGCTGGATCGAGCGCCAGCAGGTCGTCCAGGATCGCGGCAACGCGATCAACGTTCCCGGAGCCGTGGTCGGCGCCGTCATCGGCGGCGTGCTCGGGCACCAGGTCGGCGGCGGCCGCGGCAAGGACATCGCGACGGCAGGCGGCGCGGTCGCGGGCGCGGTGGTCGGTGCGAACGTCGGTCGCGGCGGCACGGAGGTCGTGAGCCGGGACGTGGAGCGGTGCGCGTACGTCCCCAACGACGCTCGCCCGGCCTATTGGGACGTCACGTACGCGTTTCGCGGCGTCGTGCATCGCGTCCAGCTTTCGACTCCGCCGGGCCGCACCATCCTCGTCGACGCCCACGGTGCGCCGCAGGGATAGCGAACGCGGCGGGTTCTCGCCGCCGGCACGTGTTGCACGCGGTTCCGCGTCCTTGCGCCGAACGCACGGACGACCGGCGCACGCGTGCGTGAGTGCATCGTTCCTTGCTATGCTTCGAGTCGCTGCGCCTGCGCACGAATCCAAGAGGGGCGCTGCAGTCCGAGGGACGTGGCAATGACCGCCCCGGGACCGTCGAGTCATCGATATCCAGACAGGAGCAACAGGCATGGCTGAAGAGAAGACCCTTCTGAACAGGATCGGCGACGCCGTCGAGGCGGCGAAGGAAAAGGTCCAGGAAGTGGGTGCGTCCATCGCCAAGAAGACTGGCCAGGTCGCCACCGAAGCCAAACGCGAAGCCGGCAAGGCGGCCACCGCAGTCGAGCGCAAGGCGCGCTCGGCGAAGCGGACGGTCGAGCGCAAGGCGCGTGCGGCCAAGATCGACACCGACAAAGCGCTGGGCAAGGCGAAGCGCACCGTGACCAGCAGGGCCAGAGCGGCCAAGTCGGGCACCGAGAAGGCGCTCGGCAAGGCAGAGCGCGCGGTCAAGCGCAAGGTGAAGGCCGCGGCGACCGGCGCGAAGAAGGCGGCAGGCAAGGTCGAGCGTGCGATGGCGCCGAAGAAGCCTGTGGCGAAGAAGGCCGTGAAGCGGAAGACCTCGACCACCGGGGCCGCGCTGAAGAAGGGCGTGGCTGCCGCGAAGAAGGCGGTGAAGAAGACCGCGAAGACGGCCGCGACGACCGCCCGCAGAGTCACGAAGGCGCCGGCGAAGAAGACCGCGAAGAAGGCAACGAAGAAGTCGGTCAAGCGCACCGGCGCGAAGTAATGACGCGACGGCCGGACGGGTGCGTCCGGCCTTCGCTGCGGCATCGGCTCGGGACAGCGCTCGTCGCGCTAGGAGTTTGCCTCGCGGCGTCCTGGTCCGCGGCCGCCGTCGCGGTCGCGGTCTACACGGCCCCGACGTTCGCACCCGCCATCGAGGCGACGGCGTACCCGCGCGAGGCGGCACGCCTGCGCGATCCGACGTGGCTCGCGCAGATCTATCCGCCCTCCGGTGGCGGCCCCGTGTGGTCCGCGCCGGAAGGTCCCCGTCCTGCGGCATCGACTGCGCTGCGGGCGCTGCGCTCCGCCGCGGACCGGGGGCTGCGGCCAGCCGACTACGACGCCGAGGCGCTCGACCGTGCGTTCCGCAGTGCCACGTCGTTGGGGGCGGGCACGGACGCGCTCGCTCGCGCCGACGTCGCGCTCACGGCTACCGTGCTGCGCTTTCTCTCCGACCTGCGGTTCGGCCGCGTGCGTCCACAGGATGTCGAGCCGTACTACCGCGCCACGGCCAGGGATGCGTGGTTCGTCGCCGGTCTGCGCGAGGCCGCCGCGCAGGATCGCCTCGATGCGCTGATCGACGCCGCCGAGCCGGCGTTCCCCGTCTACGCGCGGCTCAAGCAGCTGTTGCCGCGCTACCGCACGCTGGCCACAGCGCCCTCCACTGCGCTGCCCCCGCTCGCGTCGGCGCGTGCGAAAGTCGTCCCCGGCGACCACTACGTAGGCGTACTGACGCTCCACGACGTGCTGGTGCGGCTCGGCGACCTGCCGCCCGAAACGCCCCGTCCCCTCGACGACCTCTACTCCGAAGCGCTCGCGGCAGGCATCACCCGGTTCCAGGCACGACACGGGCTCGCGCAGGACGGCGTGCTCGGCCGGCAGACGATCACGGTGCTGAACGAGCCGCTCACGACACGCGTCACGCAGGTCGAGCTCGCGCTGGAACGCATGCGCTGGCTGCCGGAGTTCGCCGCGGGCCCGGCGATCGCGATCAACGTCCCGTCATTCCAGCTGTGGGCCTTCGCCGACGCGCGCGACACGGCGAGCGCGACGCTGTCGATGCCCGTGATCGTCGGCAAGGCGGTGAAGCACGAGACGCCGATCTTCATCAGCGAGTTGCGCGCGGTGGAGTTCTCGCCCTACTGGAACGTGCCCCGCAACATCCTGCGCAACGAAACGCTGCCGCGGCTCGCCCGCGATCCCGGCTACCTCGGCCGCGAGGACATGGAGCTGGTGAGCACGCGCGGCGACGGCCGCGTGCTGACGAGCATCGACGCCACGAGCCTCGAGGCGCTGCACGCGGGCGAGCTGCGGGTGCGGCAGCGGCCCGGCGCGAAGAACGCACTCGGCGGCGTCAAGTTCGTGCTGCCGAACACGATGGAGATCTACCTGCACGGTACGCCCGCGCGCGAGCTCTTCGAACGCACGCGGCGCGACTTCAGCCACGGCTGCATCCGCGTTCAGGACCCCGGGACGCTCGCAGCGTTCGTGCTGCAGGGCAAGCCCGAGTGGACGGCCGCGGCGATCGACGCCGCGACGGGCGCCGGCAGGAACCGGACCGTGGCGCTTGAGGCGCCGTTGCCAGTGGTGGTGTTCTACACGACCGCGATTGTCGACGCCGGCGGCCGGGCGTTGTTCCTGCCCGACATCTATGGGCACGACGGCAGGCTGCTCGCCGCGCTGGGAAAGTAGGGTCTGAGCCTACTTTCGAGCTACCAGCGCCGCACGCGCCCGGTGTCGAGGTGCACGAAGCGGGACTCGGCGTAGAAGCCGACACCGCCGGTCCTGAGCGACAGCGCCGCGTCGCGCAGGTCGGCGAGCGGGACGTCGGGAAGGCGCACGTCGATCGCGCGGCCTTCGAGGTGGAGGCTCTTCGTGGCCACGCCCCGGCTCTTGCGATGCAACGCCTCGTTGGTGGCGGGCGAACGGTAGCCCGAGATCACCTCGAACGGTGCGCTGCTGCCGGTCAGTCGCGCCACCGCGTGCAGCTGGTCGAGGAGCTGCGGGTCGATGGGCTGCACTTCGCCGTTGCGGAAGTCGCGCAGCAGCCAGTTCACCCGGGCGAGAGCCTCGGCAATGTAGCGCTCGCCCTGCGCAAACGCGATCGACAGCGCTTCGCCGGTATGCGTGTGGCGCAACGCGAGCGTACGTGGCGACGCCGTCGTCGCCGAGGAGCGCCGCGAGAAGACCAGGAGCGGCGCGGCCGCCACCGCGGCACTCGCCGTCAGCAGCCGTCGGCGCGAGGGCTGGTGCGCGGCGGAAGCGCCGGCGCGTGCTCGTTGCTTGGGATGCGAAGACATGCGCGTGCACGACCCGTGTGTGAACAGCCGGCGGCCATCATACCCGCGCGTCCCGCGATGTCCAACGATGCCGCCGGCATTTCGGCAGCGACCTCGGGCGCCGACCCGCCTTCCGCAGGAACGTTGCCGGTAATCGCGCGCCGATGTCGGCGGGCCTAGTAGCGTGCGCTGCCCGGCGTGCGCGGGAACGGTATGACGTCGCGCACGTTGGCGAGCCCGGTCACATAGGCGATGGTGCGCTCGAAGCCCAGCCCGAAGCCCGCGTGCGGCACGGTGCCGTAGCGTCGCAGGTCGCGGTACCAGCCGTAGTGTTCGCGATCGAGCCCGCTCGCGGCCATGCGCTCGTCGAGGACCGCGAGGCGCTCCTCGCGCTGGCTGCCGCCGATGATCTCGCCGATGCCCGGCGCGAGCACGTCCATCGCCGCGACCGTCTTGCCGTCGTCGTTCATGCGCATGTAGAACGCCTTGATCTCCTTCGGGTAGTTCATCAGGATCACGGGCTTGCCGACGTGCTTTTCGGACAGATAGCGCTCGTGCTCGCTCGACAGATCGATGCCCCACTGCACCGGGTACTCGAACTTCTGCTTCGCACGCTCGAGCACGGCGATCGCCTCGGTGTAGTCCATGCGCACGAACTCGGAATCGACGATGCCCGTGAGCTTCGCGATCACGCCCTTCTCGATGCGCTCCTCGAAGAAGGCCATGTCGTCGGCGCGTTCGGCGAGCACCGTGCGGAACACGTGCTTCAGCAGCGCCTCGGCGAGGGTCGCATCGTCGGAGAGGTCGGCGAAGGCGATCTCGGGCTCGATCATCCAGAACTCGGCGAGATGCCGGCTGGTGTTCGAGTTCTCGGCGCGGAAGGTCGGACCGAACGTGTACACCTTCGAAAGCGCCATGCAGTAGGTCTCGACGTTCAACTGCCCGGAGACCGTGAGGAAGGTCTCGCGCCCGAAGAAGTCCTGCGAGTAGTCGATCCTGCCGCTGGCGTCGCGCGGCAGGTTGACGAGGTCGAGCGTCGACACGCGGAACAGCTCGCCCGCCCCTTCCGCGTCGGACGACGTGATGATCGGGGTGTTCACCCAGCAGAAGCCGCGCTCGTGGAAGAAGCCGTGGATCGCCTGCGCGATCGCGTGCCGCACGCGCGTCACGGCGCCGATCACGTTGGTGCGCGGCCGCAGGTGCGCCACCTCGCGCAGGAACTCGAGCGAGTGCGGCTTGGGCTGGATCGGGTACGAGTCGGGGTCCTCGACCCAGCCGATCACCTCGACCGCATCGGCCTGCATCTCGAACGGCTGGCCCTTCGCCGGCGACGGCACGATCTTCCCCGTCGCCGCGACCGCGCAGCCGGCGGTGAGGTGCAGCACCTCGCTGTCGTAGTTCGCAAGCGCGTTCGGGGCGACCACCTGCACCGGGTGGAAACAGGAGCCGTCCGAAACGTGCAGGAAGGAAATGCCGGCCTTGGAGTCGCGGCGGGTGCGGATCCAGCCCTTGACGGTGACGGGCCGGTCGGTCGGCGCCTTGCCGGTGAGAATATCTGCGCAGGTGAGGGACGTCATGTTCGAAACTCGCGGTGTTCGGGATGGGCCGGGTGCGGCGCGGCGATATTCTAGCGGGGTGGGACGTCGCGGAGGCCTATCGGTCGAGCAGCGCGTCAGCGTGCGAAATCGGGTCCTCCTGCGGCTCGAGGTGCGTGGTCACGTTGGCGTGGGGTACCGCGCCGCGAATGTCGCACTCGATGCGTTCCGACCAGTCGTGGCCCTTCTGCACGGTCCAGTCGCCGGGGACCAGCACGTGCAACGTGACGAATGCCCGCGTGCCGGCCTGCCGGGTGCGCAGCGCGTGGAATTCGAGGCCCTGCGCCCGGTAGCGGTCGAGCACCGCGTCGATCGCGTGGCGCTCTCCCTCCGGCAGCGCGACGTCCATCAGGCCGGCGGTCGAGCGGCGCATCAGCTGCCAGCCCGTCCACAGGATGTTCACGGCCACGGCAAGCGCGATTACCGGATCGAGCCAAAGCCAGCCCGTCAGCCACACGAGGCCGACACCGATGATCACGCCGACCGAGGTGATCACGTCGGTCATCAGATGCTGCGCATCGGCCTCGAGCGTGATGGACCGGAACCTGCGGCCGACGTTCATCAGCGTGCGCGCGGTGACGAGATTCACCGCCGACGCCACGACCGAGACCGCGAGGCCCACGCCCACCGCCTCGAGCGGCTGCGGCGCAAGCAGCCGCTCGATCGCCTGCCACGCGATCAGCACGGCGGCCACCGCGATCAGGAAGCCTTCGAACGCGCTCGAGAAGTACTCCGCCTTACCGTGGCCGTACGCGTGGTTGTCGTCGGCCGGCTGCGCCGCGAGCGACAGCATCGCGAGCGCCATCAGCGCGCCCGCGAGGTTCACGAACGACTCGAGCGCGTCGGAGAGCATGCCGACCGAGCCGGTGATCCACCAGGCCCAGCCCTTGAGCAGGATCGTGGTGACGGCCGCCGCGATCGACAGCCAGGCATAGCGCTTGAGGGTGGCGGGCAACATCGCGCCCTCGATTCTAATCGCCGGCCGGCGCGTCCCCGGCTCCACGTTTTCAGCGCGCGCCGTCCCGCTTGCCGCGCATGCCCCGCTCCGGGAGCACGCCGACCCGCAGGAAGTCGAGTCTGACCCTGCTTTCCCTACTTTCCGGCCTGGTTCGCCTCGACCACCGTCAGCGCCGTCATGTTGACGATGCGGCGCACGGTCGCCGACGGCGTGAGAATGTGCACGGGCTTCGCGGCGCCGAGCAGGATCGGGCCCAGCGTGACGCCACCACCGACCGCCACCTTGAGCAGGTTGAACGAGATGTTCGCGGCGTCCGCCGTCGGCATCACGAGCAGGTTGGCCGCGCCCTTGAGCCGCGAGTTCGGGAACGCCGTCACGCGCACCGACTCGTCGAGCGCGGCGTCGCCGTGCATCTCGCCCTCGACCTCGAGGCCGGGGCTCTGTGCGTTGATCCGCGCGAGCGCATCGCGCATCTTCCGCGCCGCCGGGTCGTCGCTGGTGCCGAAGCTCGAATGCGAGAGCAGCGCGACCCGGGGCTCGATGCCGAAGCGCCGGATCACGTCGGCGGCGAGCTCTGTGATGTCGGCGATCTGCTCGGCCGTGGGATCGACGTTGACGTAGGTGTCGGCGATGAACACCGTGTGGTTGGGCAGCATCACCGCGTTCATCGCCGCGTACTGCCTCGCGCCGGGCTTCATGCCCAGCACCTGGTCCACGTACGTGAGGTGCAGGCTGTGCGTGCCGAAGGTGCCGCAGATCATGCCGTCGGCCTCGCCCCGGTGCACCATCATCGCGCCGATCAGCGTGAGCCGCCGGCGCATCTCGATCTTCGCGTACTGCTGCGAGACGCCCTTGCGCTCGACCAGACGGAAGTACTCGGTCCAGTACTCCCGGTAGCGCGCGTCGTGCTCGGGATTGGTGACCTCGAAGTCCGCGCCGGGGCGGATGCGCAGGCCGAGGCGGGCAAGGCGCCGCTCGATCACCGCCGGCCGCCCGACCAGGATCGGCGTGGCCAGCCCCTCGTCGACGACCACCTGCGTCGCACGCAGCACGCGTTCATCCTCGCCCTCGGCATAGACGATCCGCCGCGGCGCCTTCTTGGCCGCCTGGAAGATCGGCTTCATCAAGAGGCCCGAGTGGTACACGAACGTCGTGAGGCGTTCGCGATAGGCCTCGAAGTCGGTGATCGGGCGCGTGGCCACACCCGAGTCCATCGCCGCCTTGGCGACCGCCGGGGCGATCGTCACGATGAGGCGCGGATCGAAGGGCTTCGGGATCAGGTACTCGGCGCCGAACGCGAGGTCCTGTGCCCCGTAGGCGTGCGCGACGATCTCCGACTGCTCGGCCCTCGCGAGGTCGGCGATCGCCCGCACGGCCGCGAGCTTCATCGGCTCGCTGATCTGCGTCGCGCCGACGTCGAGCGCGCCGCGGAAGATGAACGGAAAACAGAGGACGTTGTTGACCTGGTTGGGGAAGTCGGAGCGGCCGGTTGCGATCACCGCGTCGGGCCGCGCCGCCTTGGCGAGGTCCGGCATGATCTCGGGCTCCGGGTTCGCGAGCGCGAAGATCAGCGGCCGCGCGGCCATCGACGGCAGCCACTCGGGCTTCAGCACCCGCGCCGCCGACAGGCCGAGGAACACGTCGGCTCCCGGCAGGATCTCCGCGAGCGTGCGCGCCGGCGTGTCCTTGGCGTAGCGCGCCTTGTGCTCGTCCATCTCCTCGATGCGGCCGGCGTACACGACGCCCTTGATGTCCGACACCCAGACGTTCTCGCGCTTCACGCCGAGCGCCACGAGCAGGTCGAGGCACGCCAGCGCCGCCGCGCCCGCGCCCGAGCAGACGAGTTTCACCTCGCCGATGGCCTTGCCGACGACGGTGAGGCCGTTCAGCAGCGCCGCACCGACGATGATCGCGGTGCCGTGCTGGTCGTCGTGGAACACCGGGATCTTCATCCGCTCCCGGCACTTGCGCTCGATGGTGAAGCACTCGGGCGCCTTGATGTCCTCGAGGTTGATGCCGCCGAACGTGGGCTCGAGCGCGCAGATCATCTCGACCAGCCGGTCGGGGTCGCGCTCGTCGATTTCGAGGTCGAAGCAGTCGATGCCCGCGAACTTCTTGAACAGCACCGCCTTGCCTTCCATCACCGGCTTCGCGGCCAGCGGTCCGATCGGCCCGAGGCCGAGCACTGCGGTGCCGTTGGTGATGACGCCGATCAGGTTGGCGCGGGAGGTGAGCGTCGACACCTCGGCCGGGTCGCGCACGATCTCGTCGCAGGCGGCCGCCACGCCGGGCGAATAGGCGAGCGCCAGGTCGCGCTGGTTGCCGAGCGGCTTGGTCGGCTGGATCTCCAGCTTTCCGGGTCTCGGCGAGCGGTGATAGACAAGCGCGCCGGCGCGGAGATCGTCGGATATTGTAGGCAT
>CAYQAF010000015.1:516-12782 GCA_964415375.1 uncultured Alcaligenaceae bacterium | reverse complement strand
CTCGTCACGCTCGACCGGCTCGCCGCCCTTACCGGCATCGGTCCGTGGACCGTGCAGTACGTGGCGCTCCGTGCGCTCGGCCTGCCGGACGCCTTCCCGCACACCGATCTGGGGGTGATGAAGGCCCTTTCCGAAACCCAGCCGGCGCGCGTGCTCGCCCGGGCGGAAGCCTGGCGGCCGTGGCGCGGCTACGCGGCAATGCACCTGTGGCGACGCCTCGCGAGGACATCACCATGACCGGCTCCACGACTTTCCACACCACGTTTGCCACGCCGCTCGGGCCGATGCGGGCCGCGTTCGACGGACCCGTACTCGTCGAACTCGCGTTCGTCGATGCGCCCGCGACGGCACCCGCGTACGTCCCCGCGCAGTTTCCAACGCCGGTTCCACCGCAGGATCCACCGGAGGTTCCAGTGCCGGTGGCGCGGAACCTCGCTGCGCTGCACGCCGCGCTCGACGCGTATTTCTCCGGGCGCGCCGTGGCGTTCGACGTGCCGCTCGCGCCCACGGGGACGCCATTCCAGCGCGCAGTGTGGACCGCACTGCGCGACATCCCGTTCGGTGCGACGGCGAGCTACGCGGAAATCGCGAGGAGGATCGGCCGCCCGCGTGCGGTGCGGGCGGTCGGCGCGGCGAACGCGCGCAATCCGATCGCCATATTCGTGCCGTGCCACCGCGTGATCGGCAGCGACGGCTCGCTCACCGGCTACGCGGGCGGGCTCGAGCGCAAGCGCGCGCTGCTCGCGCTCGAGGCGCGGGGCAACTAGGATGAAACGGCCCCCACGCTCGCGGTGCTCGCTACCCCCCAAGGGGGCGGGTCAGCCCCTCGGGGCGGACCATCGGGGCTGACATGCGAGTGGCCGACGTGGCGCGACTCCTCGTGCTCGCCGCGATCTGGAGCGCGTCGTTCGTCTTCATTCGGGTGCTGGTGCCGCCGCTGGGGCCGGTCTGGATGGCGGCGCTGCGCCTGCTCCTCGCCGGCGCGGTGCTTGTGCTGTGGCTCGCCGCGACGCGCCGCAACGCCTCGCTCGGCAGGCACTGGCGCTCGTATCTGTTCGTGGGTCTCATCAACTCGGCGCTGCCGTTCGTGCTCTACGGCTATGCCGCGCGCGAACTGCCGGCGTCCTACATGGCGATCCTCAACTCCGCGACCCCGCTGTTCGGTGCGATGCTCGCAGCATTGTTTCTCAACGAGCGGCTCACCCTGTCGAAGGTCGCGGGCATCGCGTGCGGCGTGGCCGGCGTCGTGCTGGTGAGTCGCGCCGGCGGTCTGGTCGTCGACACGGATGTGGTCCTCGCCATCGCCGCGAGCCTCGCGGCGACGTTCTGCTACGCGAGCGGCGGCGTGTGGCTGAAGCGATTCGGCAGCGGTCTTTCGCCGTATGCGGTCGCTGCGTGGAGCCAGCTCCTGGCGGGCGTGGCACTGCTGCCGCTCGGCGCGACGTCGCCGCCGCCGGGTCCGATCGACGCGGCGGTCCTTGGGAACCTGCTTGCGCTCGCGCTGGTCTGCAGCGCCGTTGCGTACCTCCTCTACTACCGCCTGATGCAGAGCGTCGGGCCGACGAAGACCCTCACCGTGACGTTCCTCATGCCTGCATTCGGCATGGCCTGGGGTGCGCTGTTCCTCGGCGAGACGATCAGCGCGGCGATGCTCGCCGGCGCCGCGCTGATCGTCGCCGGCACGGCGCTCGTGGCCGTCGTCGGCGCGTCCCCGAGCGGGCGCCGGACGGAGGCCCGATTGGAGGAGAGAGTCTAATCGCCGCCGATATACTGGAAGTCCCAACGTTTGCCCCCGCCCGCTCATGAACGCTCCCGAGTCCCACGTCGCGCCGGCGATCCGCACGCTGATCCGGCTCGTCCGCAAGCAGCGGGAGGCCTTCGCGCGCGAGCTCTATCCCACGCTGGAAGTCCGCCGCGACCGGCTCGATCGCCTGCACAAGCTCGTCGTCGAGAACGAGGAGGCGGTGGTCGCGGCGATCTGCGCCGATTTCGGCGCGCGGTCGGCGCACGAGACGCTGTTGGGCGAGATCGTCGTCACGGCGAACGGCGTGCGCGACGCGCTGCGCGACGTCGCCCGCTGGATGAAGCCGCGCCGCGTGCCCACTCCGCTGACGATGCTTCCCGGCTGGGGCGAGGTGATCCCGCAGCCGCTCGGCGTGGTCGGCATCATCAGCCCGTGGAACTACCCGTTCCAGCTCGCGATGGTGCCGGTGACCGGCGCGCTCGCCGCCGGCAACCGGGTACTCCTCAAGCCGTCGGAGCACACGCCGCGCACCTCCGAGCTGATGGCGCGGCTGGTCGCCAAGCACTTCGCCGAGGACGAGTTCGCCGTGATCACCGGCGACGCCGTGGTCGGGCAGGCGTTCGCCTCGACGCGCTTCGACCACCTGTTCTTCACCGGCTCCACGCCGGTCGGCCGCCTGGTCGCGCGAGCTGCCGCGGAGAACCTCGTGCCGGTGACGCTCGAGCTGGGCGGCAAGAGCCCGGCGCTGTTCGACGACAGCGCCGACTGGGACATGGTCGTGCCCCGGCTCGTCGCCGGCAAGCTGTTCAACGCCGGCCAGACCTGCATCGCGCCGGACTACGCGGTCGTTCCCGCGCAGCGCCTCGACGCCTTCGTCGAGAAGCTCGCCGAGACCGTCGCCCGCTTCTACCCGACGCTGGCGGCGAACCCCGACTACACCGCGATCATCAACGAGCGCCACTACAAGCGCATCACCGGGCTGGTCGCCGACGCCAAGCGCAAGGGCGCGAAGGTGATCGAGCTCAACCCGGCGAGCGAGAAGCTCGCCCCTTCAAAGCGCAAGATCGCACCGACGCTCCTCGTCGGCGTCACCGACGACATGGCGGTCATGCATGAGGAGATCTTCGGGCCAGTGCTGCCGATCGAGACCTACCGGTCGCTCGACGAGGCGATCGCGCGCATCGACGCGCGCCCGCGGCCGCTCGCGCTGTACTTCTTCGGCGAGGATGCGAAGCGCGAGAAGCAGGTGATCCGCGAGGCGATCGCGGGCGGCATCACCATCAACGACACGCTGTGGCACTTCGCGCACGAGGACCTGCCGTTCGGCGGTGTCGGCGACTCGGGCATCGGCGCCTACCACGGCGAGCGCTCGTTCCTCACCTTCAGCAACGAGAAGGCCGTGTTCCACCAGTCGCGCTTCACGCCAGCGGGGCTCCTGTGGCCGCCCTACGGCACCGCGTTCCACGCGCTGGTGGCGGTGCTGCGACGGCTGTAGCCCGCCCCGGCTGGTCTCGCCCTCAGCTGGCGCGGCCGGCAACCGCCAGGCGCGGTTTCCGCCATTGCCACTCGCGTGGTAGGCCGCCGCATGCGACGAGGATCAGTTCGCGCTTGACGATAGTAGAATGAACGTTCATTCTTACCGTTTTTCCACCGCGAATCCCATGCCGCCTCCTGTCTATCGCGCGACCGTCGTCGCGTTGCTGTGCCAGCTCTTCCTGGCCGCATGCGGGCCCAAGGACGCGCCTCCCTCCGCGGCGCCGGGTGCGGGGGCGAACCCCGCCGTGCCCGTCACCGTGGTCACATTGAAGGCGGAAACCGTCACGCTGGAACGCGAGCTCCCCGGTCGCGTCAGTGCATCCCTGATGGCGGAGGTCCGGCCGCAGGCCAACGGCATCGTCAAGCAACGGCTGTTCACCGAGGGCAGCCGGGTCGCAGCCGGGCAGGCGCTCTATCAGATCGACGATGCGACGTACCGAGCCGACCTGGAAAGCGCGAAGGCGGCCCGTGCGCGCGCGGAGGCCACGCTCGAGTCGGCTCGACTGAACGCGAACCGCTCGCAGGATCTGGTGAAGATCGATGCCGTGAGCCGGCAGGATCACGAGAACGCGATGGCCGCGCTGAAGCTCGCCGAAGCCGACCTCGCCGCAACGCGTGCCGCCGTTGATCGCGCAGGCGTCGTGCTGGGGTACACGCGCATCACGTCGCCCATCGCGGGCCGCATCGGCAAGTCCTCGGTGACGCAGGGGGCGCTCGTCACGGCGAACCAGGCCGACCCGCTTGCCAAGGTGCAGCTGCTGGACCCGGTCTACATCGACGTCACGCAGTCGAGCGCCGAGTGGCTCGAGTTGCGCCAGCAGATTGCCGCCGGCCGGTTGACGAGCGGCAACGACGTGCCCGTCGCGATCGTGCTCGAGGACGGCACCCGCTATCCGGCGCAGGGGCGCCTGCAGTTCGCCGACGTCAGCGTCGATGCGGGGACCGGCAGTTTTCTGCTACGCGTCGTCGTTGCCAATCCCAGGGAGGTGCTGCTTCCGGGCATGTACGTGCGCGCGGTGCTTGCGAGCGGCGTGAGGCAGGACGCGGTGCTCGTACCTCAGCGGGCGATCGCGCGCGACCCGAAGGGCAACACGAGCGCGATGGTCGTCGGTGCCGACGGCAAGGTGACAGCCCGTCCCGTCAAGGTGAGCAGCGCGATGGGCGATCGCTGGCTGGTCGAGGAGGGGCTCGCCGCGGGCGAGCGTGTCGTCACGGAAGGCCTGCAGAAGATCCGCACGGGCGCGACGGTCGCTGCCACGGAGGCGGGAGCGCCGCCGGCACCGGGATCCGCGCCCGGCAGTCCTCCCGCGGCCCCGCCGGGCGACAAGGCTGCGCCCGGCGGCCCGGCGCCGGCGGCCAGGCCCTAGGCGCGGGTGATGGCGCGTTTCTTCATCGACCGGCCCATCTTCGCGTGGGTCATCGCGATCGTCGTGATGCTCGCCGGGGCGCTGTCGATCACGCGCCTGCCGATCTCGCGCTACCCGACGATCGCACCCCCGACCGTCACCGGCACGGCGTTCTATCCGGGCGCGTCCGCACAGGTGGTGCAGGACTCCGTCACGCAGGTCATCGAACAGAGCATGAAGGGCCTGGACGGCCTGCTCTACATGGCGTCGACCAGCGACGCCAACGGCGCGTCGACCATCACGCTCACGTTCGAGAGCGGCACGAACTCGGACATCGCGCAGGTGCAGGTGCAAAACAAGCTGCAGCTCGCCACGCCGCTCTTGCCGCTGCTCGTGCAGCAACAGGGGGTCACGGTCACCAAGACCGGGGAGGGCTTCCTCATGGTCGTCGGCTTCGTGTCCGAGGACGGGAGCATGACCCGCGACGACCTCTCCGATTTCGTCGGCACGAACCTCATCGATCCGCTGTCGCGGGTGCCCGGCGTCGGCGGGGTGCGCTTGTTCGGCGGCAAGTACGCGATGCGCATCTGGCTCGACCCCAACAAGCTCAATACCTATCGGCTGTCGACCGAGGACGTGATCGGCGCGATCCGGGCGCAGAACCAGCAGGTCTCGGTCGGGCAGCTCGGCAGCGCACCCTCGATCCCGGGCCAGCAGCTGAACGCGTCCATCGAGACGAGAGGACGGCTGCAGACGCCCGAGCAGTTCCGCGCCATCGTGCTGCGCAGCAACGCCGAAGGCTCCGTGCTGAAGCTCGCCGATGTCGCGCGCGTGGAGATCGGGGCCGAGGACTACAACATCATCGGGCGCTTCAACGGCAAGCCGGCATCGGGTATCGCGATCTCGCTCGCGACCGGCGCCAATGCCCTCAAGACCGCGGCCGGCGTCGAGGCCACGCTGAAGGAGCTCGGGTCCAATTTCCCGCCGGGGCTGAAGGCGGTGGTGCCGTTCGATTCGACGCCGTTCGTGCGCGTCGCGATCGAGGAGGTCGCGAAGACGCTGCTCGAGGCGATCGTCCTCGTGTTCCTCGTGATGTACCTGTTCCTGCAGAACTTCCGCGCGACGCTGATCCCGACCATCGCCGTCCCGGTGGTCCTGCTCGGCACGTTCGGCATCCTCGCGTTCCTCGGCTTCTCGATCAACATGCTGACCATGTTCGCAATGGTCCTCGCGATCGGCCTCCTGGTCGACGACGCGATCGTCGTCGTCGAGAACGTCGAGCGCCTGATGACCGAGGAGGGGCTGTCGCCGGTCGAGGCGACCCGCAAGTCGATGGACCAGATCACCGGTGCGCTGGTCGGCGTCGGGCTGGTCCTCGCGGCGGTGTTCGTGCCGATGGCCTTCTTCGGCGGCTCGACCGGCGTCATCTACCGCCAGTTCTCGGGCACGATCGTGTCCGCGATGGCGCTGTCGGTGATGGTCGCGATCGTGCTGACGCCGGCGCTGTGCGCGACGATCCTGAAGCCCGTCGCGAAGGGCCACCACCGCCACGAAACGGGGTTCTTCGGCTGGTTCAACCGCGTGTTCGATCGCGGCAACCGCGCGTATCAGGGCGTGGTCCGGGGCGTGCTGTCGCGCACGAAGCGCTTCATGATCGTCTTCGTCGCGATGGCGGCACTGATGATCTACCTGTTCCTGCGCCTGCCGACCGCCTTCCTGCCGCAGGAGGACCAGGGCGTGCTGTTTGCGCAGATCCTGGCGCCGGTCGGATCGACGCAGGAGCGTACCCTCGCCGTCCTCCAGCAGGTCGAGAACCACTTCCTGACGAAGGAGACGTCGACGGTCGACTCGATGTTCGGCGTGATCGGTTTCAGCTTCGCCGGCAACGCCCAGAACACGGGCATGGCGTTCGTCCGCCTCAAGGACTGGGACCAGCGCCAAGGGGCATTCGCCAGCGTCGACGCGATCGCGGGTCGCGCGATGGGCGCGTTCATGCAGATCAAGGACGCGCTCGTCTTTGCGTTCGCGCCGCCGGCGGTGCCCGAGCTCGGGACCTCCGCCGGGTTCCTGTTCTACCTCAAGGACAATGGCGGACTGGGTCACGATGCGTTGCTGCAGGCTCGCAACCAGCTGCTCGGCGCGTC
Source organism: uncultured Alcaligenaceae bacterium (assembly GCA_964415375.1). Classification (GTDB taxonomy): domain Bacteria; phylum Pseudomonadota; class Gammaproteobacteria; order Burkholderiales; family Casimicrobiaceae; genus VBCG01. Next base: position 6,012 of record CAYQAF010000015.1, on the reverse strand, counting down.
GATGCAAAGCAGGCTGCTGACCAAGGTCCGGCCGGCCGGACAGGAGGACACGCCGAAGCTGCGGCTCGACATCGACTACGAGAAGGCGGCCTCGCAGGGCGTCCCGAATGCGTCGATCAACGCGACGCTGGGCGCCGCCTGGGGCGGGCTCTACGTCGACGATTTCATCGACCGCGGCCGCGTGAAGCGCGTCTACGTCCAGTCGGACGCACCGTTTCGCATGGTACCCGACGACTTCAAGCAGTGGTCGGTGCGCAATGCGAAGGGCGACATGGTGCCGCTCTCGTCGTTCGCGAGCTGGCGCTGGGACTACGGATCGCCGCGTCTCGAGCGGTACAACGGCATCTCCGCCGTGCAGATCAACGGCGAGGCGGCGCCGGGCGTGAGTTCGGGCGACGCGATGGCCGAGGTCGAGCGGCTCGTCGGCCAGCTGCCGCCTGGATTCGCCATCGAGTGGACCGGCACGTCCTACCAGGAGCGCCAGGCCGGAGCGCAGACGCCCCTGCTGTACTCGCTGTCGCTGCTGATCGTCTTCCTGTGCCTCGCGGCGCTCTACGAGAGCTGGTCGATCCCGACGTCCGTGATGATGATCGCCCCGCTCGGGATTCTCGGCGCCGTGCTCGCGAACACGCTGCGCGGCATGGAACGCGACGTGTACTTCCAGGTGGCGATGCTGACCTCCGTCGGCCTGTCGAGCAAGAACGCGATACTGATCGTCGAGTTCGCGAAGGCCAACATGGCGAAGGGCATGAGCATGATCGATGCGACGGTGGCGGCCGGCCGCGACCGGATGCGGCCGATCCTCATGACCTCGCTCGCCTTCGGCCTCGGCGTGCTGCCGCTGGCGATCGCGACCGGGGCCGGGTCGGGCGCGCAGCGCGCGATCGGCACGGGTGTGCTCGGGGGCATGATCGTCGGCACGTTCCTCGGCGTCGTCTTCATTCCGCTCTTCTTCGTCGTCGTCCAGCGGCTCGTCGCTCGCCGCCGTCCGGCGGCAGCACCTGCGGTCCGTGAGGCGGGGGTGCAGGGCGATGGCTAGCACCGCTCGCACCCTGACGACCCTCGCGTTCGCGGTCGTCGCGGCAGGCTGCGCGAGCCTCGCGCCGCCGGTTCCCGTGGCGGACCCCGCGATTCCCTCGGCATGGCCGGCCACGACGGCCGCGCCGGTTGCCGGTACTCCGGCGAAGCCATCCGACCTCGGCTGGCGGGACTTCTTCGCGGACCCCGCGCTCAATGCGCTGATCGCGCGCGCGTTGCAGAGCAACCGCGACCTGCGCGCGACGGTCCTCGACGTGGAACGGGCCCGCGCGCTGTACCGGATCCAGCGCGCCGATCAGTTTCCCACCCTCGGCGGCAGCTTCGGGATGCTGAAGTCCGGCGGGGCCACCGTCGCCGCGGCACGCGACGAGTACAGCGTGGCCCTCGGCTTGACCGATTTCGAGCTCGATCTCTTCGGGCGCGTGCGGGATCTGAGCCGCGCGGCGCTGGAGCGCTACTTCGCGCAAACCGAGACGACCCGTGCCGCGCACCTGACCCTGGTGTCCGAAGTTGCCTACGCGTGGCTCACCCTCGCGGCGGATCGCGAGCTCGAGAAGGTGGCGCGCGCGACCCTCGAGACGCAGGAAGCGACGTTCCGGATCACCGAGCAGCGCCACGAGCGCGGCGCCGTGTCGGCGCTCGACGTGGCCCAGGTGCGCACCACGGTCGAGTCCGCGAGGTCCGACGTCGCCCGCTTCTCGGGCCAGGTCGCGCGCGACGTGAATGCGCTCAACCTGCTCGTCGGCGAGACCATCGAGCCGGACGCGCTGCCGACGGATTTCGGCACGTCGACCAACCTGGTGACCGCGCTGCCGCCGGGACTTCCCTCCGAGGTGCTGCTGCAGCGGCCCGATGTCCTCGCGGCGGAGCGGAGACTCCTGGCTGCGAACGCGGATATCGGCGCGGCGCGCGCGGCATTCTTCCCGTCGATACGACTGACCGGAGCGCTCGGCACGTCGAGCGATGCGCTCTCGGCGCTCTTCGGCAGCGGGACCAGCTTCTGGAGCTTCGCGCCGCAGATCCGCGTCCCGATCTTCGAGGGGGGGCGGCTGCAGGCCAACCTCGACGCCGCGCGCGCCGAGCAGGACATCGCGCTGGCGCAGTACGAGCGGGCCGTGCAGGCGGCATTCCGCGAGGCCGCCGACGCGCTCGCGCTCTCCGGGACGCTCGCCGACCAGCTCGCGGCACAGCAGGCGCTCGTCGACGCCGCCGACCGGGCGAACGCCCTGTCGAAGGCGCGTTACCTGGCCGGGCGTGACAGCTATCTCGTGGCGCTCGACGCGCAGCGAACGCTCTTTGCATCGCAGCAGTCGCTGGTCGCCACGCGCCTGGCCGAGCTAACGAACCGGGTGACGCTCTACAAGGTGCTGGGCGGCGGCGTGCGCGAGGTGACCGAATGACGGCACCGTCGATGGCCACGGCGAAGGTTCGGCGCGCGGAAGTCCAGCGCGAGAGAATTCTCGCGGCGGCGAAGCAGTGTTTCATCGAGCGCGGCTTCCACGCGGCAAGCATGGCGAACATCGCCGAGGCCGCGGGGATGAGCCCGGGCCTGATCTACCGGTACGTCGAGAACAAGAGCGCGGTCGTGCTCGCCATCATCGAAGAGCAGCTGGAGAAGGTCCGGGCAGACATCGCGGCGCTCGACTCCGACTGCGACCTGCCCGAACGGACCATCGCCCGCGTGAACCAGTGGCGGGACGCGGACCCGGGCATCATGAACCCGGCGTTGTTCCTCGAAATGAGCGCGGAAGGGACGCGGGACGCGTCGATCGGCGCCGCCATCCGGGTGTCCGACCGGCAGACCCGGGCCGAAGTGATCGCCTGGATGTGCAGGCCGAAGGCCACCGGCGGTCTCGGACTGGATCGGGAGGCAGCGGTCGCGCGCGCGCTGCTGATGCAATGCATCATCGAGGGACTCGCGGTGCGTACCGTGCGCGAGCCCGACCTCGACCGGAACGAAGTCGAGCGCGTCGTCCGACTGTTCTTCGACTGCCTGCTGGCGCCGACGCGGTAGCGTCTCGGGGGTGTGGAGCGGCTCCCGGCGCCGGCTTCGCGGGCACCATCTAAATGGGGGAGCCTCCACTCGCCTCGTCGGACCCTGCGCCCTGACGCTTCCACGTTTCGAGACAGTCCAAGCCGCAAAAGTAGACGACGTAGTCCAACGCTTCCGGAACCACCGCTTCGGATCTGGGAACGTCCTTCAGGCATACGGCGCAGGCGACCTGCTCAAGGTCGAGCGGCTTGTTACGCCTGGCCATGTCCGAACTCCCCAGGTTCGAGCCGATGCCGGCGAACGCGCCTGGCCCGGTCATCGCGCGCGGGTCGACCCACCTGTCGAAGTCCTCCGCGGAGACGAGGCCAAGGGCGAGCGCGGCGTCGCGCAGGCTCGTGCCGTCCGCGTGCGCTTTCCGGGCGATAGTCGCCGCGCGTTCGTAGCCGATGTGCGGGTTGAGCGCAGTGGCCAGCATGAGCGAATCCGCAAGGTGATTCGCGATCCGGTCGCGTACCGGCTCGAGGCCGCGCGCGCAGCGCTCGTCGAATGAACGCGCCGCATCGGCCAGGAGCCCGAGCGACTCGAGCACGTTGTGAAGGATCACCGGCTTCATGGCGTTGAGCTGGAAATGCCCCTGGGAGCCCGCGAACGCCACCGTCAGGTCGTTGCCGTACACCTGGGCGACGACCATCGTGACCGCCTCGGCCTGCGTCGGATTGACCTTGCCCGGCATGATCGACGAGCCGGGCTCGTTGGCGGGGATCGCGAGCTCGCCGATGCCTGCGCGCGGGCCGCTCGCGTAGAGCCGTACGTCATTGGCGATCTTCATCAGCGCCGCGGCGAGCGTGCGCAGCGTGGCGCTGAACGTAACGACGTCGTCGTGCGCCGAAATGGCCCCGAACTTGTCCGGCGCCGGGACGAAGGGAACGCCCGTGGCATCGGCGAGCTCGCGCGCAGCCCGTTCGCCGAATGCGGGATGCGAATTGACTCCGGTGCCCACGGCCGTGGCCCCGAGCGCCAGTCGATGCAGCGCCGACTCCGCGGCGCGAACAGCGCACAAGGCCGTGCCGAGCTGGCTCGCGTAGCTGTCCAACACCTGCCCGAGCCGGACCGGGGCGGCGTCCTGAAGATGGGTGCGCCCGACCATGACGATCTCCGAGAATGCCGCGGCCTTGGCGGCGAGCGTCGCCTGCAAGCCCTCGATGGCGGGATAGAGATCGCGCCGCGCTTCCTCGACGATCGCGACGTGCATCACCGCGGGGAATACGTCATTCGAGGATTGCCCGAGGTTGACGTCGTCATTCGGGTGTATCGGTCGATGCGAGTCGATCTCACTGCGCGCGAGCCGCATGGCCCGGTTCGCAATCACCTCGTTGGCGTTCATGTTGGTCTGCGTGCCCGACCCCGTCTGGAACACGACGAGCGGGAACTCGGCGTCGAGCCGGCCGTCGACGACCTCCTGTGCGGCACGCACGACCAGCGCGGCCTGGTCCGCGGCGAGCAATCCGAGCCCGGCGTTCGCACGCGCGCAGGCCTGCTTGACCAGTCCGAGCGCGCGAATGACGGGGCGTCCCCAGCGGAAGCGAGCGACGCCGATCGGGAAATTGGCGATCGAGCGTTGCGTCTGCGCACCCCAGAGGCGCGAATCGTCCACGGGCACATCGCCGAGCGCGTCGTGCTCGAGCCTGACCCCGGTTGTCGGCACACACTCACCCTCCTCCGCTCGACGTGAGCGGAACCCCGGTACAGCGCTTCCCCGGCGGCAACCGGCGCCGCCGTACGAGCCGTTGCGCTAGTGCGCCGTTCCGCGGCGATGCGGGAACCCGTCGGCGACGTAGAGCGTCCAGGCCGCCAGCGCCATGACCAGCGCCCCAGTCACCACGCTGCTTGCCGTCATTGCACTGATCGCTGCGTAACCGAAGATCCAAGGCGCGACCACCAGCCAGAGACCCAATGCGCCCAATGCCCACTCTTCCCAGGAGGCCGGGGCGTCGAGGTCGGCGGCTGCAAGCAGGACGATCAGCAAGCCGACCACCAGTGCATTCCACATCGCGGCTGGCATCTCGACCGAGAAGCCGAGGATCCAGGGCGATCCCGCTATCCACGCCCCGAGCACCAGATTCACCGCGTCCTGCCATCGAAGTTGGTTCATCAAACCCTCCTCGTTTCGAGTCTTCGCCCGAACTGATTAGACGCCGGAGTCGGCGCGGAGGTTCGCGTCGCAGTCGGGCCGTTTCACGGGAATGCCGGAACGTGCGGATCGAGGCCACGATCCTCCGCCTCGGGATGGACCGCATGGAGCCGTTCGCGGATCGCCTCGACGCGATGCTCGGGCACGTCGACCATCAGCAGGACCGTGCCCGCCGCGATGGGGGTTTCGTACGCCGCGAGCCGAGAGTTCGGAATCCCAGCGCCTGGACGTCCAGGCGCCCGGTCATGGCGCGCGCTTCGATGTCCCTGAATTC
>CAYQAF010000015.1:0-506 GCA_964415375.1 uncultured Alcaligenaceae bacterium | reverse complement strand
CCTGGACGTCCAGGCGCCCAGCAACGCGCCGGCGGACCGCTGTGCGACGCTACTTGCGTTCCGGCGCCCCTGCCATAGCAAGTCGTGGCCGAGTTCGCTGGTCTCGGAGCACATCCTCGTCAGCCCTTCGAACCTGGAGGTGAAGGTCTCGTTGCCGACGGCCTGGCCGATGGACCCTCAGGAAGACGGGTAGAGGGAGTCGAGCAGCTCGCGCGCCATCGACGTCAGCACGGGGCCGAGCGCCGACGCGAGCGCGGCCTCGTCGGCGGTGTCGCTGCGCATCGACCACACCTGCGCGAGCTCGGTGCGATGCGCGTCTACGAGACGCTCGACCTCGGGCGGCCAATGCGGCGGGTACTCGGGCTCGACGCGCACGAGCCTGGTGCCGGAGTATCCAGCGGGCGTCCACAGGGAATTCCAGCTCCGTCCGTTGACGGAAGTCTTGCCGGCGAAATGCTCGGCTTCTATCGACACGAGCCCATTGGCCGCGCGGCTCTGGCGGAACG
>CAYQAF010000014.1:0-12889 GCA_964415375.1 uncultured Alcaligenaceae bacterium | reverse complement strand
GCCGATCAGCGTGCTGTTCCTGGAGCGCCGAGCGGGACTCTTCGGCGCGCGCGTCGACCGGCGCATGCCGGAGGCGTTGCGCACGCTGACTGCGGTGGCGGCCACGGATATCGGCTTCGAGGTCGACATCGTGCCGGTGAGCCTGTTCTGGGGTCGCGCACCGGGCCGGCAGCGATCCTGGTTCCGGTTGCTGGTCGCCGAAGGTTGGGATATCGGTGGCCGCACCCGCAAGGTGCTCTCGCTGCTGGTGAACGGCCGCAACCTGATCCTGCTGTTCGGCGAGGCGATGCCGCTACAGCCCGCGCTCGCCGAAACCCGCGGCCTGCCGCGCGGTCCGCGGCGCCTGTCGCGGCAGTTGCGCATCCAGTTCCGCAACCAGCGGGTCGCGACGATCGGGCCGGATCTCTCGCACCGGCGCACGATCGTGGCCCAGGTGCTCAAGACGGAGGCCGTGCGCGAAGCCGTGCGCGGCGAGATGCAGGCGAAGGGCATCAGCCGCCGCGATGCGCTGAAAGTGGCGCGCGCGTACGCCTACGAGATCGCCGCGAACTACTCGCACTGGTTCGTCACGCTGATGTACGGCGTGCTGAGCCGCCTGTGGAACCGGCTCTACGACGGCGTCGAGCTCGCCAACTTCTCGAGCCTCGAGCAGGTGGCCGAGGGCAGCGAAGTCGTCTACGTGCCCTGCCACCGCAGCCACATGGATTACCTGCTGCTGTCCTACGTGGTCTACCACAAGGGCTTCGCCGTCCCGCACATTGCCGCCGGCATCAACCTGAACATGCCGGTCGTGGGCTCGTTCCTGCGCCGCGGCGGCGCGTTCTTCCTGCGCCGCAGCTTCGGCGGCAACCCGGTCTACTCGGCCGTGTTCATGAAATACCTGAGCCTGATGATGGCCCGCGGCCACTCGATCGAGTACTTCATCGAAGGCGGTCGCAGCCGCACGGGCCGATTGCTGCAGCCGAAGACCGGCATGCTGGCGATGACCGTGCGCAGCTACCTGCGCGACCCGGGACGGCCGATCGTGTTCGTACCCATCTACTTCGGCTATGAACGGCTCGTCGAAGGCCGCACCTACATCGGCGAGCTCTCGGGCCAGCCCAAGGAAAAGGAAAGCATCCTCAACCTGTTGAAGACGATCCCGGCGCTGCGCAGCCGCTTCGGCAAGGTGTACGTGAGCTTCGGCGAGCCGCTGCCGCTCGACCCGCTGATCCAGAAACACGCACCGGAGTGGGCGCGCGAGCCGTCCGGGTCCGAAGACCGGCCCGCATGGCTCAGTCCGCTGGTTCGCGAACTCGCCACCGGCATCATGACGCGCATCAATGCCGCCGCGTGCGTCACGCCGATCAACCTGATCGGGCTCGTGCTGCTCGCGACACCGCGGCAGAGCATGGGCGAGGCCGATCTCGCGCGGCAGCTCGAGCTGTACGCGTCGCTGATGCGCCAGGCTCCTTACTCGCCAAAGGTCTGGGTCACGAACATCGACGGAGCCGCGATGATCCGCTACGGCGAGTCGATGGGCATCCTGCGCCGCCAGCCGCACGAGCTCGGCGACGTGGTGTTCATGACCGAAGAGCATTCGGTGCTGACGAGCTACTTCCGCAACAACGCGCTGCACCTGCTGCTGATGCCGTCGCTGCTCGCCTGTGCGTTCCTCAGCAACCCGTCCGTGCCGCGCGCCGACCTGCAGCGGCTCGCGCGGCGCGTGTATCCGTACGTCGCGGACGAATACTTCCTGCGCTGGACCGAGCAGGATCTGCCCGCCGTCGTGGACGAGTTGCTCGAGGACCTGCTCAATCACGGGCTGCTCACGGCCGTGGACGATCGCAGTGTCTGGCACCGGCCCGACGCGGAGTCGAGCGAGGCCGTGCAGCTATCGGTGCTCGCGCGCGTCACGAGGCCGATCCTCGAGCGCTATTACCTGGCGATGTCGCTGCTGCTCAAGGCCGGCAGCGGCCGCCTGAGCCAGGAAGCGCTCGAGCGGCAGTGCCAGCTGATGGCGCAGCGCATGGCGCTGCTCTACGAGATCAATTCACCGGAATTCTTCGACCGTGCGCTGTTCGGCAACTTCATCGAGCAGCTGCGCGCGCGCCACGTGCTGACCGACACGGACGAGGGCAAGCTCGCTTTCCAGCCGGCCATGCTCGAGGCGATCGTCGCGGATGCGCAGCTGGTGCTGCACGAGCAGGTGCGCAACTCGATCCTGCAGGTCGTGCACCGCTGAATCGCGGGCGAGTTGACCTGGGTCAATGCAGGTCGCGCGCGATCCGCTACGATCGCTGCGTGCTACCCCGTAACCGGTGGTTCGTGGCCGCGGCGCTGGTCTATGCGCTGCTCGGCGGCTTGCTGGGACTGGCCTGGCTCGCGAGCCCGGGCCTCGTTCCGGGCCTGGCCCTGCGCGCCCATGCACACCTGATGCTGGTCGGGTTCGTCGGCATGATGATCTTCGGCATCGGCCTGCACGTGCTGCCGCGCTTCACCGGCCGACCCCTGTATTCCGAGCGCCTGGCTGACGCGCAATTCGCGCTCGCGAACCTCGGGCTGCTCGCCATGGTGGCTGGCTGGCTCGCCAGCCTTGCCGTCGTTGCGACGGCCGGTGGCGCGCTGCTCTGGGCCGGATTCGCCGCGTTCGCGGCCAACGTGATCGGCACGGTGCGCCCGTGGGCACGTCGGTAGAGCCCCATGACTGAATACCGTGGCTGCGAGCTGCCCGAGGACCTCTGGTACGACCTCGATTATCTCTGGGCGCGTCCGAACGAGGACGGCACGTTCACGATCGGCCTGACCGATCCGGCGCAGACCATGGCGGGGCGGGTCGTCGCGGCAACCTTCCGCAAGCCGGGCACGCAACGTCGCGCAGGCCGCCACCTCGGCACGCTCGAGTCGGGCAAATGGGTCGGTGGCATCCCGGCGCCGTTCGATGGCACGATCGAACGCATCAATCCGAGGGTCGAGAACGACCCTGGGCTCGTGAACGTCGCGCCCTACGGCGACGCGTGGCTCATGAACCTGCGGCCGGACGACCTGCAGGCGGCCTACGCCCGGCTGACGCGCGGCGCGGCCGCGATCGAGGCGTTGCAGGCGTGGATCGATAAATACGACCTGCAGTGCATGCGCTGCACGCAAGAGCCATGAAGGTCCAGTTGCTGGTCTCCGAGTGGTGCTCGCCGTGCCGCGGGGCTGAGGAAGCGTGGCGGCAGGCGGCCGGACGCAAGGACTTCAAGTTCGAGGTGCTCGACGTCGGCCAGCCCGAGGGACGCAGCGTCGTGGCCCGGCTCGCCATCAAGACCGTGCCGGCGACCGTGATCGATGACGCGCTGCGGCACGTCGGCGTGCCGACCGTGGCGCAGGCGCTCGAGTTCGTCGCGGCCGCGCCGGATAAGACGGCCGGAGGTGCCAGTTACGTCGGCATCACCCTCGGCGTCACCGGTCGCTGGGCAATCGCCGCGGCGGCGGGATACCTGGTGCTGGCGGGTACCGGGCTGGCCTTCGGTGGCGGGATCGCCGGCGACGCGCCCTGGCGTCCGGTCGCAGTGCACCTGTTTGGTCTCGGCTTCATCGGGTTCAGCGTGTTCGCCTTCGCCGAGCACATGCTGCCGCGCTTCGTCGGCGCGCCGATCCGCGGTGGCTGGTTCGCCTGGTCACAGCAGGGCCTGGTGCACGCAGGCATCGTGCTGCTCGTGGTCGGCTTCGCGCTGGGCGTGACGTCGCTGGCCCTGCTCGGCGGGTTGCTGGCCTGGGGTGGCGTGGCCGTGTTTGCGTCGCGTTTGCTGCGTGTGCTGGCCGCGTGACGGCCTCGGAGACGAATCGTGCAGATGTTGCTGTTCACCGCGTTGGCGGTGGTCCTTTACCTGGTGTCGGATCGGGCGCTGAACGCGCTCGAAATGCGTGCCGGTCGGCGTTTCGAGTACCGCAGCCTGATCTTCTTCGTGATCCTGCTGGTGCTCGCGCTGATCGCGTTCGCGGCGGTCCAGCGGCTGGTTCCCGGCGAATGACGCTGCGCTGTTTTGCAGTGCAGTTGATCTAGATCAAGGACGACCGGCCAGCGCAATCGTATTACCCCCTATGCGACGTCCGTGCAGGAGAGCCCCGGCAAGGCCTCCCGCGAAACCAGAAACGCACGACGAGGGGGCAGACATGACCGGACCCGATCCGAGCGGCGACGGCAAACCTCCCGAGCGGGAGCGCATTCCGTTCTTCCAGCGGTTGATGGACAACCATTTCCTGCTGCTGTTCCTCGGCGTGACCATGCCGACGGTCCTGTACCTGATCTGGGGAATCATGGAGATCATCCAGATTCCGCTGGCTTCGCCCTGAGGGTCCCGCCATGGCCATTACACCGCCGAGCGAACGGATCTGGTGGAAGGAGCCGGTCCACAAGGTCGAAATCATCTGGGTCATCGTCGCGTTCCTGTGGGGCGTGGCGATGTTCTTCACGATGATCTGGTGGCACGGCTTCGGGCAGCAGAACATGTCCAACGAGGCCTACCGGGTCCAGCCGTTCCAGTTCGCCGAGAAGGTCGACGCGATGGTCGCGGCGCACACGGTGCGCCAGGAGGGCGCGTTCCCCGTCGTGAAGCCGCCGCCGGGCAGCGACGTCTACATGATGGGCCGCGTCTACATGTGGTGGCCCATGCTCGAGCTCGAGAAGGGCCAGACCTACCGTCTGCACCTCTCGTCGATCGACCTGCAGCACGGATTTTCGCTGCAGCCGCTCAACATCAACATCCAGGTGCACCCCGGGTACGAGAGCGTGATGACCATCACGCCGACCTCGAGCGGCGAGTTCGGCATCGTCTGCAACGAGTACTGCGGCCTCGGGCATCACACGATGACCGGGCGCATCTACGTGGTCGAGCGGACCTGAGGGCAGCCCATGAATACCTCGAGCGTGTTTCGCACCTGCCCGACGACCGGCCTCAGGGTGCACGACGCGGCCGAAAACCTGATCAAGGCCAACGCCGTCGTCGCGGTCGTGTTTCTGCTGATCGGCGGCCTGTTCGGCCTCTCGATCGCGCTGACCCGCTGGCCGGCGGTGCACCTGCTGCCCGCCGACTGGTTTTACCTCGCACTCACCGCGCACGGCTTCGACGTGCTGCTGGTCTGGATCATCTTCTTTGAAATGGCCGTCCTCTACTTCGCCTCGGCCGTGCTGCTCAACTGTCGCCTGGCCGCGCCACGCTGGGCCTGGGCGCAGTTCGGGCTGATGCTGGTGGGCGCCGTGATGGTCAATGTCGCGGTCCTGCAGGGCAACTCCTCGGTGATGTTCACCTCGTATCCACCGCTGCAGGCGTCGCCCTGGTTCTACCTCGGGCTGATCCTGTTCGCCGTCGGAGCGCTGATCGGCTGTGCCGTGTTCTTCGGGACGCTGGTCATCGCCAAGGACGAGAAGACCTACGAGGGCTCGGTGCCGCTGGTGACCTTCGGCGCGATCACGGCGGCGATCATCGCGGTCTTCACGCTCGCATCGGGCGCGATCATCCTGATCCCGACCTGGCTCTGGTCCGTCGGGATCGTGAGCAACATCGACCCGTTGATGTACAAGCTGGTGTGGTGGGGCATGGGCCACTCTTCCCAGCAGATCAACGTCTCCGCGCACGTCGCGGTGTGGTATGCGATCGGCGCGATGGTGCTCGGCGCGAAGCCGATCTCCGAGAAGGTGAGCCGGACGGCCTTCCTGCTCTACATCCTGTTCCTGCAGCTCGCGAGCGCGCACCACCTGCTGGTGGAGCCGGGCGTGAGCTCGAGCTGGAAGATCTTCAACACCAGCTACGCGATGTACCTCGCCGTGCTCGGCAGCATGATCCACGGCCTCACGGTGCCGGGCTCGATCGAGGCGGCGCAGCGTGCCAAGGGCTTCAACAAGGGCATGTTCGAGTGGCTGCGCAAGGCGCCGTGGGGCAATCCGGCATTCGCCGGCATGTTCCTGTCGCTGGTGATGTTCGGATTTCTCGGCGGCATCTCGGGCGTCGTGATGGGCACCGAGCAGATCAACCTGATCATGCACAACACGCTCTACGTGCCCGGGCACTTCCATGCGACCGTGGTTGCGGGAACGACGCTCGCGTTCATGGCGATCACCTACCTGCTGGTACCGCTGATCTTCCGGCGCGAGGTGATCTTCCCGAAGGTCGCGAAGCTGCAGCCGTACGTATTCGCGATCGGTATTGCCGGGATCTCGCTGTTCATGATGGGGGCCGGCACGCTCGGAGTTCCACGGCGTCACTGGGACATCACGTTCGCGGATGCGCTGACCAGCTTCCAGTTCTCGCCGGCCGCATTCCTGATGCTGGCGTTGAATGGGCTTTCCGCGATCCTGGCGGCGTTGGGCGGTGCGATGTACATCGTCGTGGTCGTCGGCTCGGTCCTCTTCGGGCGGCGCATCGGCGACACCGAGAAGGTTCAGCTCGGGCCCGCGACCGGCACGCAGGCGGCCGCCGCGGTGGCGAGCTATGGCAGCGCCGGCACGCTCAGGATTCCAGGCACGGTCGTGCTGGTGGGCGTGTTCTTCGTCTCGTTCGTCCTGTACTACTTCGTGAACTGGAAATACCTCGCGGAACTCTGGCCGCTGAAGTAGGAGCGCGCGATGAACAGCATTGCAGCCACGGTCAGTGAAGCGGCCTCTCGCGCGGCATGGCGCGTGGTGCTGGAGATCTTCAAGCCGCGTATCGCGCTCGAGATCACGCTGGCCGGCGTCGCCGGCGTGGCGATCTCGGGCGGGCGCGGCCTCGCGTGGTGGCAGCTGGTCGCGCTGGCGGCAGCGATCTTCGTGGCAGCCGGAGCCGCGGGTGCGCTGAATCACCTGGCCGAGCGGGACCTCGATGCGCGCATGTCGCGAACGCGATCACGCCCGTTCGTGACCGGGGCGCTTGGGGGCGTCGCGGGCTGGTACATGCTCGTGGCCGTGCTGCTCGTGCTCGCCGTGACCACCGCGGGGCTCGCGACCAACTGGCTCGCCGCGGCCTACGTGTTCCTCGGCGCGTTCACCTATGGCGTCGTGTACACGCTGTGGCTGAAGCGCCGCACCTGGCTCAACATCGTCGTCGGCGGCCTGGCCGGCAGTTTCGCGGTGCTGGCCGGCGCTGCGGCAATCGATCCGACGCCGGGACCCGCCGCCTGGACTTTCGCCGTCGTGCTGTTCCTCTGGACGCCGCCGCACTTCTGGAGCCTTGCCACCTATTACCGGCAGGACTATGCCGACGCAGGCGTGCCGATGCTGCCAGTCGTGCACGGCGACCGCGTCGCGGCCCTGGCGATCCTGGGTCACACGATTCCGCTGGTGCTGCTCTCGCTGCTGCCGATCGTGTGGGGCGCCGGGTGGATCTACGCGGTCTGCGCGCTCGCCGGCGGCGGCTACTTCATCCGGCGCGCGTACCTGCTGGTGCGCGAGCAGACGCCGACCAATGCCATCCGCAGTTTCCTGGCGTCGCTGCTGCAGCTGGGCCTGCTGCTCGCCGGCACGATCATCGAGGGCGCCGTGCGGGGCAGCCTGGTCCACCTCTGAGTCATGCGCGGCGGGATCATCGCCGGTCGCGCGCTGGGGGCCGGCCTGGCTCTCACCGCCCTGATGCTGGCGGGATCCGCCGGCGCCTCGAGGATGGACGACGGCGAGGCGTTGCGCATCAGCCAGGCCGCCATTGGTCGCACGCTCGGCGGCTACACGTTCACCGCGGCGGACGGACCGGCGTTCACGCTGGAGCAGCTGCGCGGCCGGCCGGTCGTACTGAGCTTCATCTACACGAGCTGCTACCAGGTCTGCTCGGGCCTCACGCTGCACCTGCGCGAGACGGTCAAGGTGGCGCGCGAGGCGCTCGGGCTCGAGAGCTTCGCGGTAGTCACCATCGGGTTCGACGTGCTGAACGACACGCCCGAGCGCATGCGCCTGTACGCGCGCGAGCGCGGCGCGATGCAGCCGGGCTGGACCTTCGCGAGCGCCGACGCCGCGACGATCGAACGCCTCGCACGGGACGCCGGCTTCACGTACTTCGCGTCGCCAAAGGGTTTCGATCACGTCACCCAGACCACGATCATCGATGCGGGCGGGCGCGTCGTGCTGCAGGTCTACGGCGACGACTTCGCGCCGCCGCTGGTCGTCGAACCGCTTAAGAAGCTCGTCTGGGGCCGGAATCTCGACCGCAGCACGTTCGAGGGACTGGTCAACACCGTCAAGCTCTTCTGCACGATCTACGACCCGACCAGCGGACGTTATCGCTTCGACTACTCGCTGATCGTAAACATACTCGCGGGCGGCCTCGCGCTCGGCATCGCCGCGGCCGGCATCCTGGCCGCGCTGCGCAACGTCCGTTGAGCGCGCCACCATGGGTGCACTGAAGAAGGGCCTGCGGGCAGTCTTCCTCCGGATCGAGGCGGCGCTCGAGGCCGTGTTCGGCGCGCGCCACAATCCGCTCACGCAGCTCGGCACGCTCGGCTGGTTCCTGTTCTGGATCGTCACGGTCAGCGGCATCTACGTCTACATCTTCTTCGACACCGGCGTCACCCAGGCCTGGGAGTCGCTCGACCGTCTGAGCCGCGAGCAGTGGTACCTTGGCGGATTGATGCGCAGCCTGCATCGCTACGCATCGGATGCGCTGGTCGTGGTCGTGCTGGTGCACGCGCTGCGCGAGTTCGCGATGGACCGGATGCGCGGCAACCGCTGGTTCCCCTGGGTGACCGGCATTCCGCTGCTGTGGTTCCTCTATGCCTGCGGGATCACGGGATACTGGCTCGTCTGGGACCAGCTCGCGCAGTACGTGGCCATCGCGACGACCGAATGGCTCGACTCGATCGGCATCTTCGCCGAGCCGATCGCGCGCAATTTCCTCGACAGCGAGCGGTTGAGCGGCCGCTTCTTCACGCTGATCATTTACATGCACATTGCGCTGCCGCTGCTGATGCTGCTCGCGATGTGGATCCACATCCAGCGGCACGCGCACGCGCGGGTCAATCCGCCGCGCGCGCTCGCGGTCGGCACGCTCGGCGCGCTGATCGCGCTATCTTTTGTCTGGCCCGCGATGAGCCAGGCGCCGGCGGACCTCGACCGCGCGCCGTTCAGCCTGGGCCTCGACTGGTTCTACCTGGCCGTCTATCCGCTGCTCGAACGCATGGACGGCAGCACGCTCTGGCTGCTGCTCGTCGGCGGCAGCGTGCTGCTGACGCTGCTGCCGTGGCTGCCGCCGTTCAGGAAGCCACCCGTCGCTCGCGTGGATCTCGGCAACTGCAACGGCTGTACGCGCTGCTTCGCCGACTGCCCGTTCGGCGCGATCAACATGATGAAGCGCACCGACGGGCTCGCCTTCGAGCAGGAGGCGCGCGTCGACTCGGACCTCTGCATGAGCTGCGGCATCTGCGTCGGTGCCTGCCCGACGGCGACGCCGTTCCGGCGCGTGGGCGACCTGTCCGCCGGCATCGAGCTGCCGGACCGCAGCGTGGCTCACCTGCGCGACGAGGTGCTCGCCGCGTCCGCCGCGATCTCAGGCGACGCGCGCGTGATCGTGTTCGGCTGCCATCACGATGCGGACTCGACGGGGTTGGTCGATACGGGCACGGCGGTGATCCGCCTGCCCTGCGTCGGCATGCTCCCACCGTCGTTCGTCGACTTCGTGCTGTCGCGCCGTCATGCCGATGGCGTGCTGCTTTCAGGCTGTTCAGGACACGATTGCTTCGAGCGGCTCGGGGACCAGTGGACCGAGCAGCGCATCGCCAATGAACGCGACCCCAACCTGCGGGCCCGCGTGTCGCGTGACCGAGTTGCAGTGGCGTGGAACAACCCGATCCGGCAGGACGCGCTGCGCGAGGCGCTGGCACAGTTTCGGGCACACCTGCACGGACTGGCCGCGGGCAATCCGACACCGCAGTCCGCGCCGGGTCCCGCGGCCTGGCGGGCCCCGCTGCGCGGACTCCCGGCGCCGGCGCGATACACCGGCCAGGCCCTCGTCCATGCATTGGTCGTGGGTTTCGTCGGCTTTTTCGCGACGCAACCCGCCTACACGTATCTCGCCGACGACCACGCGCTGCTCAAGCTGAGTTTCAGCCACGCGGGCCAGCCGCTGAAGCCCTGCCGACGCTACACGCACGAGGAACTCACCAACACCCGGTTCAGCGAACGCAGCGCGACGAGCTGCGAGCGCGGCCGCTGGCCCGTGTATGTCGAACTCGATCTCGACGGGGAACCGGTCTACCGCGCGACCCACGAACCCGCCGGACTCTGGAACGACGGTCCCTCGGCCGTCTACGCCCGCTTCGAGGTGCCGGCCGGCCGGCATCGGCTGGACGCGCGACTGCGCGATAATGGCGCCGACCAGGGGTTCACCTTCACCGCGAGCCGCATCGTGGAACTGCAGCCCGGCCAGAATTTCGTCGTCGACTTCCGTGCGGTCGAGGGCGGCTTCACATTCGGGCTCCCCGCGCAGGACGCGGCCGGGCAGGAGGCGCCGTGACGCTGCTCAAGTGGCAGGCCAACTTCCGCATCGGCATCGGCGAAGTCGATCACGAGCACCAGGCCCTGATCGAGCTGATCAACTCACTGCACGACGCGCTCGGCGCGGAACGCTCCGGCGAGCGCGTCGAGGCGTTCCTCGGTGAGATCTTCGCCGACATCTCGGCGCACTTCGCGCTCGAGGAGAAGGTCATGCGTGACCGGCGCTACGATGCCCTCGCCGAGCACAAGGCTGACCACGAGCGGCTGCTCGACCAGTTGCGCGACCTGATGGACGCGGAAGCGGACGGTGCCGTCCTCGACGACAAGCGCTTCGCGGCGCAGCTCGCGCAGTGGTTCACCGGGCATTTCCAGACGCACGACGCGCGCTTCCATCGCTACCTTGCGCGCTGAAGCCAGGCGCGAGTCGAACTGCACCAGGTTCGCGCAGCGGCCGGTCGCTCGCGGCCCATGCCGGTGCGGGATGCCCGGGCCGGCTGTGGCGCGGCCGCGTGCAGGTCCAAGATGCCATTGCGATTCGCGCCGAGACCGGCGGTGGCATGTGAATTGCTTCTTCCTTCGGTAGCCAATGATATCGGCGCCCCGTGCACTACCTGCAGGCACTCGGGCCGCGCGAGTCATTGATGAGTCATGCCCGGTTGCAGCAGGTCGGAGGAAACGCGCATGAGGTTCCTTCTCGCCGTGCCCATCCTGATCCTGCTGAAGATCGAGCACGTGCTGGTGCTGCATCTGGCGAAGCGCCGGGTGCCGCGATGATGCTGGGAAACGGCACATGACGATGCGAATCGAACTCGACGACGTCTCCAGGCCGCAGGTACTCGCCCTCCTCGAGGAGCACTTGCGGAACATGTACGAGATCACGCCGCCAGGACAGGTGTTCGCTTTCGACGCGAACAGGCTTCGGGCGCCGGGAGTTGGCTTCTGGACCGCCTGGGAGGACGATGTTTTGCTCGGCTGCGCGGCACTCCAGGAGATCTCGCCCACACAGGGCGAAGTGAAGTCGATGCGAACGCCCGTCAATCTTCGTGGTCGGGGAGCAGGCCGGGCCCTGCTCAATCACATTCTCCAGGTGGCCCGGCAATGGGGCTATCGGGAACTGCTTCTCGAAACCGGACGTCACCCGGCCTTCATGCCAGCCCAGGCACTCTACCGAAGCGTCGGCTTTCGCGAATGCGGACCGTTCGGTGCCTATCAGGAGAGCGGCTTCAGCGTCTTCATGTCTTTGCGTCTGGGTGACGCCCCGCAGATGCCAGGTAACACATTGGAGCGGCCGCGGGATGGATGACGCGATGAAGCTGTACGCCCACCCGTTCTCTTCCTACAGCCAGAAGGTGCTGATCGCTCTCTACGAGAATGCCACGCCCTTCGAATACCGCAGGCTCGAAGATCCCGCGGCAAACGCCGAACTCGCATCCCTCTGGCCCATGAAGCGCTTCCCCATCCTCGTGGATCGGGGTCGCACGATCCTCGAGACCACGACGATCATCGAGTATCTGCAGATTCACCATCCCGGCTCTGTTCGCCTGATCCCGGACGGCGACGCTGGCATCGAGACTCGGATGCTGGATCGCGTCTTCGACAACTACGTGATGACGCCGATGCAGAAGATCGTCCTGGACCGGCTTCGTGCAGAGCCGGATCGCGACGCTCACGGCGTGACGGAGGCCCGTGGCGTCCTCGATCGGATCTATGCGTGGCTGGATGAGCGCCTCACCGACCACAGTTGGATCTCTGGTGTGTCATTCACGCTGGCTGATTGCGCTGCGGCTCCGTCACTTTTCTATGCGGATTGGGCCCATCAGATTCCGCCAACCCACGGCAGGCTTCGGGCTTACCGTGCCCGCCTGCTGGCGCGTCCAGCCGTTGCCCGTGCCGTGGACGAGGCGCGGCCCTATCGTCGTTACTTTCCGCTGGGCGCTCCGGATCGTGATTGACGTCGTCGACGGAGGACTCGGACGCGTCAGGTCACTGGCGAAGACGAAGATCGGATCGCCACATGGTACGGGTCGACCCTTGGTCGTAGCGCGATATCCACCGGGCGTCAGTCGTCGTTGCGCACACGGTTGCGCAGCTTCTTCGTCTTCGCGGTGAGCGACTTGCCCTGCAGCCGCCGCTCCTTCGATGCGCGCGTCGGCTTCGTCGGCCGCCGCGGCTTCGGCGCCACGAGCGACTCGCGGATCATCGTCACGAGTCGATCGAGCGCGTCGGCGCGATTCTGCTCGAGCGAACGGAAGCGCTGCGCATCGATGACGATCAGGCCCTCGGCCGTCATGCGTCGGCCGGCGATCCGGGCGAGGCGGGGGCGCGCGGCCGGCGGCAACGCAGTCCAGCCCGCCGCGTCGAATCGCAGCTCGACCGCGTTCGAGACCTTGTTGACGTTCTGTCCGCCCGGGCCCGACGCGCGGACGGCGCGGACCTCGATCAGCTCGTCGGGGATCGCCAGCGACCCGGAGA
>CAYQAF010000013.1:0-12987 GCA_964415375.1 uncultured Alcaligenaceae bacterium | reverse complement strand
CGCGCTGCGATTTGTTCACCGTGCTTGCCCTCGTTGACGGCCATCGCCTGGAACACTGACGCGGCGTCGTCGCCGGAACCGCCGCCGAGTCGCTCGGCGAACTGCGTGTACCGCTTGAACGCCTCGAGCTCGATCAACGAAGCGAGGTCGAGGGCATCCATCAGCGTGAGTCTGGAGTAATCGAGCTTGATCGACATGCGGCCTCCGGCCACCATGAAGCACGCCGCGTCGCTTGGCGCGAGCCGGCTCAGCGCGCTGGACATTCGAACGGTCACTTTCGCCAGCCAAGACACTATCACCACGCTGGCATTCCGGTCAAAGCAAGGGCGTGCCGGAGATCGCGAAGCCGCCCCGCTTCGTTCAGGCCGACACGCCGAGCTTCGACAGCGTCTGCGGATTGCGGATCACCGACTTCTGCCGCGTCGGCGGTGCGCCGTAGAGGCCCGCGGGCGGATTGCTCTCCAGCCGCGACAGCACGCCGGCGTCGCGGCACTTCGCATCGACGACGACGCTCACCTGCTCGCCGGCACTCGCGCCGAGCGCGAGGCACGACGTGCCGAGCTTGCGGTTGATCGGCGCGAGAATTCCCGCCGCGACGAGATCGGCGGGCGGGACGCTCCCGGCGAGGCGCACGTCCCAGGCGTGACCCGAGGCCGTCGCGCGCGGGCGCGCCGACATCACCGCCGGCAGGCCGAGGAGCTCGCGCCCGAGCTGCTCCGCCGTGGCGGCGTCGGGCAGGCCCTCGACGACGAGGGCCACGCGCTGGCCGTTCGAAGTGACGTGCTGCAGGAAGAAGTCACGCGAGAACTCGTCGGCGATCGTCGTGCCGATCGCGCGCAGCGCCTCCTCCTCGGTCGCGAAACTGCCGATGCCCTTGGGCATCCGGGTGTTGAAGTAGACCTCCTCGCCGGTGGCGCGGTCGACGCATTTCACCGTCCACGACGTGAGCGCGAACTTGGTGACGACGACGCCCGAGGCTTCGAGCCGCATCGACAGTCGCTTGATCGCGGCCTCGCCGGTGACGGCGAAGTCGGCGCTCTGCGCGGCGTCGGCGCCGGCCTCCGACCACGTGCGAAAGCCGAACGACCTGATCCGCTCCTTGACGAGGTTCTCCGCGACCGCCGAGGCCCGCGCCGGCCCGTCGGGACGATCGGCGTCGCGGGTCGCGATCCGCACCGAGATCTTCGGGTCGCCACCGGCGCGGATCAGGTCGATCCGCTCGGCGCGCGAGAGCTGGTTCAACGACTTCTGCACCGCGCGCACGTCGACGACGGCCTGCGTCGTCATCGTCACCAGCCCGTCCTTGCCGGTGTGCGGCGCGCTCTCCTCTACGACCGCGCCGATGAAGCGCCCGCTGTCGGCGAGGAGCTTCACGCTGATCGCCTCATAGTTCTTCGTCACCGACGCGCGGTCGACGAGGAGGCCCAGCGCCTTCTCGATCAGCTGGCCCTTGGCGTCGGCGCGAAGCTCGCTCTGCAGCAGCGCGGGATCGCTCGCGAAGCGCGGGTCGCTCGGGTCGGCGACGCCGACGGCGGTGATCACGACCCTGCCGGGGTCGAGCGGTGGTGCGGCGGGCGGAGGCGATGCGGGCAGGGCGACCGGCATCGGTGACGTCGGCGGTGCCGGCGCCGCCACCGCGGCCGGTGCGGTGGCGGGCGCTGACGGTACGGTCGGCGCGGCGGCGGCCGACGTGGCCGCCGGCTTCGTCCCGTCACGCTGCAGGAACTGCCAGCCGGCGATTGCCGCGGCGACGACGGCGATCCCGGCGATCACCATCGCCATGCGTTGCGACGTCGGGGCGGGGGCCGCGGCGGTAGCGTCCGACGCCGGATGCGGGGTGGCGGCGGCGCTCGCGCTGCGCGCCATGGCGCTGTTCGCCTCGGGGGTGGTCGCGCCGGCGCCGCGCAGCACCGTGGCTTCCGCCCCACGCAATACCGTGGCATCTGCGGCGGCGGCGGTCGCGGTGGGCTGCGCCGGGCGGGTCGTGGTCGCGGGCATCATCGCGGCGCGCAGCGCCTCGGCGAACGACCGCGCGTCCGGGTAGCGGTCCTCCGGGCGCTTCGCGAGCGCCCTCTGCACCACCGTGTCAACCGATTCCGGCAGCTGGACATTGAGCGTCGACGGCGGCAGTGGGTCCTGCTTCAGGACCTTCTGCATCGTCGTCGTCGCCGAGCCGACGAACGGCCGCTCTCCGGTGAGGAACTGGTAGAGGATCACGCCGGCGGCGAAGAGGTCCGAGCGGCCGTCCACCGGCAGCCCCTGGATCTGCTCGGGCGACATGAAGCTCGGCGTGCCCATCACGCTGCCCACCTGCGTGAGGCTCGACGACTCGATGTGGGCGATGCCGAAGTCGGCGACCTTCACCGTGCCGTCCTCGAGCAGGAAGACGTTGCCGGGCTTGATGTCGCGGTGGATCACGCCCTGCCGGTGCGAGTAGCCGAGCGCGTCGAGGATCTCTGACATGATGCGCACGATCTCGGCGTTGGCGAAGCGCTCGTGCCCTTCGAACGCGGTCTTGAGGTCGCGCCCGTCGACGTACTCCATCGCGATGAACGAGGTGCCGTCGTCCTCGTCGAAGTCGTAGATCGCGACGATGTTGGGGTGGTTGAGCCGGCCAGCCGCCTGCGCCTCGCGGCGGAAGCGCGCGACGACCGTCGCCGCGTCCTCGCCGGTCAGCTGGTCGCCGCGGATCGTCTTCAGCGCCACCCGGCGCTTGATCATCGGGTCGTACGCCTCGTAGACGACGCCCATCGCGCCGCGCCCGAGCGTGCGCCGGATCTCGTACTTGCCGAGCCTGTCGTTCGACGGCATCCGCGCGTCTCCCTCGCGTCCCCCGAAAAGGAGGCGCCGGCCGCGACGCCGGCGCCCTCGTTGCTGCAGCGGCCCGCCGCTACTTGTACTTGCTGTCGATCTCCCACACCGACTTCTGCACCAGCCGCTGCACCATCGTGTCGAGGCCGACGCCGCCTTGCTGCGACTGCGACACGCCGAGCGCGGCCTGGCGCGTCGCGCCGATCTCCATCTTCTCCTCGGTGTAGCCGGTCGCGACCTGCTCGGTGGTCTCGGCGTTGATGATCTTGTAGCGCATGCCGACCAGCCACACCGTCGTTGCCTCGTTCGACTGCACCGAGCCGATGCCGCGCCCGGCCACCGCGCCGGCCTGCGCGCCGCCCCACGAGCGGCTGAACGCGCCGGCGAGCGCGGCCATGTCGCCGATCGCGCGGCCGTCGAAGCCCTGCTGCGCCGAGGCGATCTGCTCGGCCTTGAGGATGTCGAACTTGACCACGTACTTGGTGGTCTTGAGCTTGCCCATGCCGAGGAACTTGCGCGCCTGCTGCGGGTCGCCGAGGTTGTAGGCGAGCTCGAACTCGCGCAACAGCGGGCCGAGGTTGGAGCGCTCCAGCACCTGGAAATTGGCGCTGGAGAGCTCGACCTCGGCGAAGTCGGCGATATTGTTCGGCGTGATCTTCGACGTGAAGGACGCGTTGTTGCTCTTGATCTCGCCGGGGATCACCACCAGCGCCGGTCCGGGTTTGCCCGCGTTCACGTACTCGACCGGCCGGTAGGCCGCCTGGTCGGCCGCCTGGTTCGCCTGTTGCGACGTCTTGCTGCCCGCGGTGGGGGACGGGTTGCCGAACTGGGGCTGGGCGAGCGCGACGCTCGCGCAGAGGCCGGCGACGATCGCGACCGTGCCGTGGCGGAAGTGGGCGGAGTTCATCGCGAAGCTCTCCTCTATTGGGCGGGCCGTGCCGCGAATCACTTGCGTGCCGGGCGCGGCTTCGGGGGCGGGTCGAATCCCGCGTTCCTGCAGTGGTCGGCGTACAGGCGGGCGACGATCTCGTCGGCCTCTTCGTTCACGAGCGTCAGCGCCATGCCGGGCACGTCGGTACCGGCGTAGGACGCTGCGCGCGCCTCGGCGTTGGAGATCACCTTGCCGGAGGCTTCCGACAGCGTGAACCCCATCGTCACGGTGACCTGGTTCACCGCCATCATCGGGTTCGGCGCGGCCTGCGACGCGATCAGCCCGCGCAGCACGAAGTTCGCGCCGAGGCGCTTCGAGGCGGCGAGCGCGGCGTCGGGATCGTTGCGGAAGTAGGCATTGATCTCGGCCTGCGCAACCTGCTTGCGGATTTCCTCGGGCGTCCAGGTCTTCAAGCCCAGCGCACGCAGGCGCTGGTTGATCGCCTGGAAGTGCGGGCCGTAGTTCTGCTGCTCGGCCGTGACGAAACCGTTCGACTGCACCTCGCCGATCAGAACGACGATCTTCTTGTCCTTGAGTTCGGCGCGGCAGGGCGTGGACAGGAGCTCAGCGACGCGCTGCTCCCGGGCCTGCTGCTCGCGTTGCGCCGACGTGTCGGGCTGCGAGAACGAGAAGCCCTGCGCGCCGACGTGCGCGGCAGCAAGCGTCAGCGCGAGCGCGACGGGCATGCGCAGGTGCGCGCGAATCGTTGCGGGAGCCGGGGTGCGCGGAGGCGAGCCAAGCATCGGCGAAGGGTAGCCCAACCCTTGCCTGAAATCCATTGCCGGGCGCCGGGCGGCGCGAGCCCGCCCGCGCGCCCGTCAGCGACCCGCGCCGATGGTCGGCACCACGACGACGTACGTGAGCGCGAAGATCACGAGGATGCCGGTCAGGTTGAGCCACAGCCCGGCGCGGATCATCTGCGGCATCCGCACGAGACCGGTGCCGAACACGATCGCGTTGGGCGGCGTGCCCACCGGCATCATGAAGGCGCAACTCGCGGCGATCGTCGCCGGAACCAGCAGCATGCCCGCCGGAACGCCCAGCACCGGCGCGAGGGCGGCGAGAATCGGCAGCATGGTGGCGACTTGCGCGGTGTTCGACGTGAGTTCCGACATGAACACCATGATCGCGATGATCGCGAGCAGCACCGCCCACACCGGCCAACCGGCGAAGCCGGCGGCGAGGCTGCCGATGTACTGCGGCACCCCGTTCGCCTCGGTCGCGGCTGCGAGCGCAAGGCCGCCGCCGAACAGGATCAGCACGCCCCAGGGCAGCTTCTGCGCCGTCGCCCAGTCCATCGCGCGCACGCCCTTCGCCCGGTCCACCGGGATCAGGAACAGCGCGATGGCAGCGAGGATCGCGATCCCGGCGTCGGAGAGGCCGGCCAGGGGCCGCGTTCCGCCCACGGTCCAGGTCGAGAGCACCGACGAGGACATCCACAGCGCGACCGTGACGACGAACACGGCGAGCGTCGCGCGTTCGCCCGCGTTGAGGGGGCCAAGCTTCGCCCACTCGTCGCGGACGTACTCGCGGCCGCCCTCGATCTCCGTCATACGCGAGGGGAACATCACCGTCGTGTTCAGGAACCATGCGAGCGGCAGGAACGCGAGCATGGCCGGCACGCCGATCGCCATCCACTCGAGGAAGCCGATGCGGATGCCGGAGGTCTGCTCGACGAAGCGGACCAGGATGCCGTTGGGCGGCGAGCCGATGATCGTGCCGAGGCCGCCGATCGACGCGGCGTAGGCGATGCCGAGCAGCGCGGATAGCGCGAAGTTGGACATGTCGCGGTCCTCGCCGGGGATGCCGCCGTGCTCCGCGAGCCCCTTGCCGGTGCGCCGCCGCAGCGCGACGTCGATCACCGAGAGCACGATCGGCACCATCATCGCCGCGGTCGCGGTGTTCGACACCCACATGCTGACCAACGCGGTCGCGGCCATCGTGCCCGCGACGATCGCCTTGGGGCGCGTGCCGACCATGCGCAGCGTCGCGAAGGCGATCCGCCGGTCTAGCCCCCAGCGCTGGATTGCGAGCGCGAGCACGAACCCGCCGAGGAACAGGTAGATGACGTCCGCGCCGTAGTTCGCGGTCGTCCGGCCGAGCGGCATGATGCCGGCGAGCGGGAAGGTGGCGATCGGCAGCAGCGCGGTGACCTCGATGTCGACTGCCTCGGTCATCCACCAGGTCGCCATCCACGTCATCATCGCGAGCGTGGCGCGTCCCGCGTGGGTGAACGCGACGCTCTTGCCGCCTGCCGCGACGAACGTCTCGGGCAGCACGAAGTAGACCGCGAGGGCGAGCACCGGCCCGGCGACAAGGCCGATGCGGGCAATGCGTTGTGCAAGCGCGAGGGCCATGCGTTGCCTTGGCTTGGCGCGGCAGCCGGGTAGATGGTCCATTCTGGACGCGCGTCGGGACGCGCCGCTTGAGGCTGGTCAAGCGGATGGCGGTTGTTCCCGGAGGCGCCGTCGCGCGGCCCGACGTGAGCGGGACGGGCTGCGCCGTGCGCCGGGTGGGCCGCGACGCGCGACCGGGAAGATGTGGTAATTTCCGAGCGCCGATCGCAAGCGACGGTGCTGCGTGCGCGGGGCGATGCCCTGCGGCTCGAGGCGGGATCGCGCCAAGCCCGCGACGACGGGATCAAGGCCCCAGGAGGAACCCATGGTGCTCTCCGCAGCCGCGTTCGCGCTGCTCTTCATCTTCTGGCTGCTCCTGTCGGGCTTCTTCACGCCGTTCCTGCTGGCGGCCGGCGTGGGTTCGGCCCTTGCCGTGGTCCTGCTCGCCCGACGCATGGGCGTGGCCGACCTCGAGGCCTTCCCCCTCGTGATGTGGAAGGCAACCTATCGCTACTGGCCCTGGCTGCTGAAGGAGATTGTCAAGTCGGGGTGGACGGTGACCCGGATCGTGCTCGATCCGAAGCTGCCGATATCGCCGACGCTGGTGCGTTTCAGGCCCGGCCAGCGCAGCGCAGTCGGTCTCGTCACGCACGCGAACTCGATCACGCTGACGCCGGGCACGATCACCGTCGAGGCAGCCGCCGACGAGTTCCTCGTCCACGGCCTGACGCGCGACGGCGCGCTGGGATGCGTCGACAGCGAGATGGACCGCCGCGTCGCTTCCCTGGAGCGTCCCGCATGATGTTCGCCGCCGCCGCGCTCGGGCTGCTCGTCGCACTCGCGCTCGCGCTCGTTCGCGCGGTGCTCGGGCCCACGGTGTTCGATCGCGTGCTTGCCGGCAACACGATCGGCACGCTGGCGATGATGCTGATGGCCGTGCTGGGCTTCCTCACCGGCCGACCCGAATTCCTCGACCTCGCGATCGTGTACGGACTCCTCAACGTGATCGGCACCATCGCGGTGCTCAAGTACTTTCGCCAGGGCGACCTCGGCGCCGCCTCGGAAGACGCGCCGAACGCATGAATCCGGGCACGCTCGTCGACGCCCTCTCCTGGCTCTGCCTAGTCGCCGGCGGCTTGTTCTCGGTCGTCGGCGCGATCGGGCTCGTGCGGCTGCCCGACGTCTACACGCGCATGCACGGCGCGAGCGTCACCGACACGCTGGGTGCCGGCCTGATCCTGCTGGGGCTCGTGCTGCAGGCCGGATTCACGCTGGTCGCGGTCAAGCTCCTGTTCCTCGCGATCTTCATCTTCTTCGCGAGCCCTGCGGCGACGCACGCGCTGGTCAGGGCCGCGCTCGCGAGCGGCGTGAAACCGCTGCTCGCGCCGGAGGACGAGCCATCGAAGCGCTGATCATCAACGCGCTGCTGACGATGATGGCGGCGCTTGCGCTCGCCATCGCGGTGCAGCGCAACCTGTTCTCCGCGGTGATCCTCACCGGCGTCTACAGCTTCCTGATGGCGTCGGTGCTGGTCGCGCTCGACGCGGTCGACGTGGCGATGACCGAGGCCTCGGTCGGCGCCGGCATCTCGACCGTGCTCCTGCTCTCCGCCCTGTACCTCGTGCGCGGCGAGGAGGCGCAGCCGATCAGGGGCGCGCTCCTGCCGCTCCTGGTCTCGATCGGCGTCGGCGGCGCGCTCGTCTACGGCACGCTCGGCTTGCCGGCGTTCTCCGACCCGGCCGCGCCGATCCACACGCACGTGGCGCCGCGGTACCTGAACGAAGCGGTGCGGGAGACCGGCGTGCCGAACGTCGTCACCGCGGTGCTCGCGAGCTACCGCGGCTTCGATACGCTCGGCGAGACCACGGTGGTGTTCACGGCCGGGGCGGGGGTGGTCGTACTGCTGCGCCGCCGTCGTCCGCCAAAGTCCGGGGACCGCCGATGAAGGACGACCTCATCCTGCGGGTCGTCGCGAAGCTGTTCATCCCCTTCGCGCTCCTGTTCGCGCTGTACGTCCAGTTTCACGGCGAGCTCGGGCCGGGAGGCGGCTTCCAGGCCGGCGTAATCGTGGCGGCGACGCTCGTCCTCTACGCGATCATCTTCGGGCGCGAAGCCGCGCGGCGCCTGGTGCCCGACCGGCTGGTCGAGGGGATGATGGCCGCCGGCGTGCTGATCTACGCCGGCGTCGGTCTCCTCGGGCTCGTGCTCGGCGGCAACTACCTCGACTACTTCGTGCTCGATCGCGACCCCGTGCACGGCCAGGAGCGCGGCATCTTCTGGGTCGAAGTCGGCGTGGCCGTCACCGTCTCCGGGGTGATGCTGAAGATCTTCTCCATGTTCGCGGATCGCGGTCGCGATCGGGGCAACGACGAGTGAGCGCGTCGGGCCCAGCCGTGGGCGACCGCCAGTGAGCGCCTTCGGCGGCCACTACAGCTACTTCGTGACCGTGCTCCTGATGGTGGCGGGGCTGTACGTCACGATCGCGCGGGGCAACCTGGTGAAGAAGCTGATCGGGCTGTCGATCTTCCAGACGTCCGTCTACCTGCTCTACATCGCGCCGGGCAAGCTGATCGGCGCTACCGCCCCGATCGTGGCCAAGGGCTACGAGAGCTACTCGAACCCGCTGCCGCACGTGCTGATCCTCACCGCGATCGTCGTCGGCGTGGCGACGATCGCCCTGGGGCTCGCCATCGTGGTGCGCATCCGCGAGGCCTACGGGACCATCGAGGAGGACCGCATCCTCGAGCAGGACCGGATGCCGGACGAGCCCGCGAAGTGATCGCCGAGCACCTCCCGGCGCTGCAGGTGGTCCTGCCGCTCGTCGCCGCGCCGCTGATCGTGCTGCTGCGTCGCGACACGGCGGCGTGGCTCGTCGCCACGCTGGTGAGCGTCGCAGCCTTCGGCATCGCGGTCGCGCTGGCGATCGCGGTCGCCGACGCCGGTGCGATCTCCTATGCGCTCGGCAGCTGGCCGCCGCCGTGGGGCATCGAGTACCGCGTCGACGCGCTGTCCGCGTTCATGCTGGTGCTGGTCGCGGGCACCGGGGCGCTGGTCATGCCCTACGCCCGCGCGAGCATCGCCGCCGAGGTGTCCGGCCACCAGGTCTACCTGTTCTACGCGATGTACTGCCTGTGCCTCGCCGGACTGCTCGGCATCGTCATCACCGGTGACCTGTTCAACATCTTCGTCTTCATGGAGATCTCGTCGCTCTCGACCTACGTGCTGATCGCGCTCGGCCGGCAGCGCCGCGCACTGCTTGCCGCATTCCAGTACCTGATCGTCGGCACGATCGGCGCGACCTTCTACGTGATCGGCATCGGGCTCCTCTACCTCGTCACCGGCTCGCTCAACATCGTCGACGTCGCCACCCGCTTGCAGGACGTCACGGAGGTGCGTCCGCTGCTCGCGGCGCTCGCATTCATCACTGTCGGCCTGGGGCTGAAGCTCGCGCTGTTTCCGCTCCACCAGTGGCTGCCCAATGCGTACGCCCATGCGCCTTCGGTGGTGACGACGTTCCTCGCCGCCACCGCGACCAAGGTGTCGGTCTACGTGCTGATCCGCTTCTACTTCCTGGTGTTCGGGCACGCGTTTGCGCTCGACGGCCTGCCGCTGCGGTCGCTGCTGGTCGGCCTGTCGGCCGTGGCGATCGTGGCGATGTCGCTGGTCGCACTGTTCCAGCCGGACCTGAAGCGCATGCTGGCGTACTCGAGCGTCGCGCAGATCGGCTACATCACGCTGGGGCTGGGCCTCGCCAATGCCGCGGGGCTCACCGGATCCCTCGCGCACCTCGTCAACCACGGCGTCACCAAGGGCGCGCTGTTCCTGCTCGCCGGCGGCATCGCGTTCTGTTGCGGCAGCACGTCGATCGCGGACCTGCGCGGCCTCTCCCGGCGGATGCCCTGGACCGCGTTCGCCTTCGTCGTCGCCGGCCTGTCGCTGATCGGCGTGCCGGGGACGGCCGGATTCACCTCGAAGTGGTTCCTGGTCGAGGGCGCGCTCGAGAACGGGCAGCCCTGGATCGTCGCGCTGATCGTGGCGAGCTCGCTGCTCGCGGTTGCCTACGTCTGGCGGGTGGTGGAAGCGATGTACCTCGCCCTGCCGGATGCGCCGGCGCCTGCGCAGGCGTCGACGGCCGCTTCGATGCTGATGCGGGCGTCGACGGCAGTGTCGGTCGCGCTCACCGTGGTGCTCGGCTTCGTCACCGCCTACAACGTCGGCTACGCGCGGCGTGCGGTCGCGCTGCTGCTGGAGGGCATTTCATGAGCGCCGGGGTGCGGACCCGAAGCGCCGGCGCAGGGGCCCGTTCGTGAGTGCCGAGACGATCGTCGTGCTCGCGCCGCTCGTCCCGGTCGCTGCTGCCGTGCTCGCGGCGCTGCTGCACCGATGGCCGAACCTGCGCGAGGCGGCGTCCGTGGCCGCGGCGATCGTGCTGATCGCCTGCCTCGTCGCGCTGCTGCCGCCGGTGCTCGCCGGCGCGCGGCCTGCGGTGCGGTTCCCCGAGATGCTCCCGGGCCTCGCGATCGCCTTCGAGGTCGAGCCGCTGGGGCTCCTGTTCGCGCTGATCGCCGCGACGCTGTGGCTGCCGAGCATCTTCTATTCGCTGGGCTACCTGCGCGCCAACGGCGAGGCGCACCAGAGCCGCTTCTTCGCCTGCTTCGCGCTGTCGATCGCAAGCGCGGTGGGCATCGCCTTCGCCGGCAACCTGCTCACGCTGTTCCTGTTCTACGAGGCGCTGACGCTGGTGACGTGGCCGCTGGTGACGCACCACGGCGACGAGGAGGCGCGCCGCGGTGGCCGCACCTACCTCGCGCTGCTGCTCGGCACCTCCACGCTGTTCCTCCTGCCCGCGATCGTGGCGACGTGGGTCTATGCCGGCACGCTCGACTTCGTGCCCGGAGGCATCCTCCGCGACCGCGTCTCGCCGGGCGTCGCCACGCTGCTCCTGCTGCTCTACGCGTTCGGCATCGGCAAGGCGGCACTGATGCCCTTCCACCGCTGGTTGCCCGCGGCGATGGTCGCGCCCACACCCGTCTCGGCACTGCTCCACGCGGTGGCGGTGGTCAAGGCCGGCGTGTTCAGCGTCGTCAAGGTGGTGGTCTACGTGTTCGGACTCGATGCGGCGGGCGCAGACTTCACGCCGCTCGTCACGGTCGCGGCGTTCACGCTGCTGGCCGCCTCGGTGGTCGCGCTGCGCGCGGACAATCTCAAGCGCCGGCTCGCCTACTCGACGGTGAGCCAGCTCGCCTACGTCGTGCTCGCGGTCGCGCTGATCGCGCCGCTGTCGGTGGTCGGCGCGGCGCTGCACATCGCCGCGCACGCGGTCGGCAAGATCACGCTGTTCTTCGCCGCCGGCGCCGTCTACACGGCCGCCCACAAGACGCGCGTGTCCGAGCTCAACGGCATCGGCCGGCGCATGCCCTGGACCTTCGCCGCGTTCGGCGTGGCCTCGCTGTCGATGATCGGCCTGCCGCCCACGGTCGGGGCGCTGTCCAAGTGGTTCATCGTCGGCGGCGCCTGGCAGGCGGACAACGTGCTCGCGCTCGCGGTGGTCGTGCTCGGCACGCTGCTGTCCGCCGGCTATCTCCTGCCGATCGTCCACCGTGCATTCCTGCGTCCGGCTGCCGCGGGCGGTGCCGCGCACGGCGAAGCGCCGGCGACGATGGTCGTGGCGCTGGTAGCGACCGCGGCGCTGACGGTCACGCTCGTGGTCTTTCCCGACGTGCCGCTCGCGCTCGCCCGCGGCCTCGTCGCAAGGTAGGCCGATCATGGGTCGTCGCCGGCTCGATCGCCCCGGTACCGCGCGCATCGCGTGGCTCGTGCTCCTCGTGCTGCTCGCGTCAAGCGTGATGGTGCAGTTCGCGGTAGAGGGCGAGGCGCATTTCGACGTCGAGCGCTGGCCGGGGGGCATGGTACTCGTCGGTGCAATCGCCGCGGCCGCCGTGGTGCTCGCGGCGCGACTCGTCGGCGCGCTCCTCGGTCGCGGCGACGATTTCCACGACGACGATGACCGCTGAAGCATTCGCCCATCCGGGCCTGGTGCTGATCGTCGGCGCGGCGCTGGTCGCCGCGCTCAGGGGCCCTTGGCGCGCCGCGTTGGCGCTCGCCCTGCCCATCGCCGCGCTCGCCCTGGTGGCGCATGCGCCCGAGGGGGCGGGAACGCCGGTGTCGTTCATCGGCCTCGATCTCGCGCCGATGCGCGTGGACGCGCTGTCGCGGCTGTTCGGGGTCGCGTTCGCGGTCGCGGCGATTGGCGGCGTGCTCTACGGGCTGTTGCAGCCGCGACGCATGGAGCTGCCCTGCGCGCTGCTCTATGCGGGCGCCGCGCTCGGCGTCGTATTCGCGGGCGACCTCCTCACCGTCTTCCTGTTCTGGGAGCTGATGGCGATCGGCTCGACGCTCGTCATCTGGAGCAACGGCACGCCCCGCGCGTTCCACGCGAGCATGCGCTACCTGATCGTGCACCTCTTCGGCGGCACGCTCCTCCTGCTCGGCATCGCGGCGCGCTACGTCGCGACCGGATCGCTGGCCTTCGATGCCATGACGCCGCTCGATCCGGGCGCGGCATTGATCCTCGCGGCTTTCCTCGTCAACGCCGGCGCGCCACCGCTCTGGGCCTGGGTGGCCGACGCCTACCCCGAGGCCAACGCCACGGGCACCGTGTTCCTATCCGCATTCACCACCAAGGCGGCGGTCTACGCGTTGCTGCGGGGCTTTCCCGGCGTCGAACTGCTGATCCCCGTCGGCCTCGCGATGGCCGCCTACGGCCTCGTCTATGCGGCGAGAGAGGGCGACCTGCGCCGGCTGCTCGCCTACGGCATCGTCAACCAGGTCGGCGTGATGCTGGTCGGCATCGGCATCGGCACGGCAATGGCGAAGAATGGCGTCGCCGCGCAGGCATTCACCCACATT
>CAYQAF010000012.1:0-13173 GCA_964415375.1 uncultured Alcaligenaceae bacterium | reverse complement strand
CCCGCATGCCGCGACCGGCGCTGCGCCCCTGGCGCTGCGCACCGGGCGCAGAACCCTCGGTAGCACGGTCCGCGTCGGGCCGCTCGCCGCGATCCCGCAGCTCCTCCGCGAACTGGGTTGCGATCCCGGGCCGATCGTTCGCGAGTCCGGCTTCGAACTGGCGTTCTTCGACGACCCCGAGCTGCCGATGTCCTACCGCGCGGGCAGCGCGCTCCTGGCCCGCTGTGTCGCGACCACCGGCTGCGAGCACTTCGGGCTGATGCTGGGCGCGCGGGCCGGCCCGTCTTCGCTGGGTCTCGCCGGTTTCCTGATGATGAATGCGCCGGATGTCGGGCGCGCGCTCAACGACCTCGTCCACTACCTCAGCCTCCATGATCGCGGCGGCATCGCGACCCTCGAAACACGCAACGGCACGACGTTGCTCGGCTTCACGGTGATCGAGCCGGAAACACAAGCCGTCGACCAGATCTGCGACCTGTCGATGGCCGTCGCCCGCAATCTCATGCGCGGGCTGTGCGGGCCAAAGTGGATCCCTTCGCAGGTCCTGCTGCCGCGCACGCCGCCCGCGGACCCGTTGCCCTGGACGCGCGTGTTCCAGGCACCGGTCCAGTTCAACGCAGGCCAATGCGCGCTGGCATTTCCCACGCGCTGGCTCGCGCACCCGGTAGATGTCGCAGAACCGTTGCTGCACCGGCACCTCAAGCAGCAGGCGGACGCGATGCGCCGCGACAGCGATTTCGCGAGCGAGGTGCGGCGGCTGGTGAGCGGCACGATTGCCCACCGCGTGAGCACCGCGGCGCACGTCGCGAAGCTCCTCGGCATGCACGAGAAGACGCTGAATCGCCGGCTGCTGGAAGCCGGGTTGACGTTCAGGAACGTGCGCGACGACGCGCGCTACGCGATGGCGCAGCAGCTGCTCGCCAATACGTCGATGAACCTCGCCGAGATCGCGACTTCGCTCGGCTACGCCGAGTCGAGCGCCTTCGTGCGCGCGTTCACGCGCTGGTCGGGCACCACGCCGCGGAAGTGGCGGCCGGACGCGGGCGGGATACCGCGCACGGCGTCGCCGCGCTGACGCGGCGCGACATCGACTCGCGCGGGCCGCGCGGACCCGCGCCGACCCGCCGGCGTCACGGCGCGCCGACCGCCTCCCACGCGCCGCTCCTCTCGGAACGAAACAGCGCGTCGATCACTCGCATGTTGGCGATCGCGTCCTCGACGCCATAGTCGAGCGGTGCCTCGCCGCGCACCGCGCGCGAGAACGCCTCGCCCTGCAGCTGGTACTGGTCGCTCGCAGGCAGATCCTCGACGACGATGCCGGCACCGTCGAGCGAGCGGCAATCGTCGATCAGGATGCGCGTCCGCGCGCCCTGCGGGGCGTTCACCGGGATCGGGAGCTCGATGCGGCCCTTGGTGCCGCAGAGGTTCAACCGCTGGTGCGGCGCGACCTGCGTCGACACGGTGAAGTCGAGGCGCCGGCCGTCACCGAAGTCGACCAGGCCGCTGGTGAGGCGATCGGTGCGAAACGCGGGGTCGCGGTCGACCAACGCGATCGCGTGTCCCGGCTCGCCGGCGAAGAAGTAGCGGCCGGCCACGACCGCGTAGCACCCGATGTCGTAGAGGCCACCGCCGCCGATGTCGGCCCTGTTGCGCACGTTGGCGGGATCGAGGTTGTTGTAGCCGAAGAACATCTGCACGGCGCGCAGTTCGCCGATGCGGCCCTCGCGCAATATCTCGCGGGCGCGGATCCACTGCGGATGGAAACGCACCATGAACGCTTCCGCGATGAGCACCTTCTTCGCGGCGTCGCGAAGCGCCGTCGCCTCGTCGGCGGTAAGCGCGATCGGCTTCTCGCACAGCACGTGCTTCCCGGCCGCGGCCGCCTGCAGCGTCATCGGCACGTGCAGGTGGTTGGGCAGCGGGTTGTACACCGCCTCGATGTCCGGATCGGCGAGCAGCGCCTCGTAGGAACCATAGACCTGCGGAATGCCCAGCGCATAGGCGGCGCGGCTCGCCGTGCCTTCGTCGCGCGAGGCGATCGCGCGGATCTCGATGAGCTCGCTCTTCTGCATCCCCGGCAGCACGCGCTCACGGCCGATCTTCGCCGTGCTGATCACACCCCAGATCACCTTCTTCATGCCCATTCCCCAGGTTCGCGCGCGAGGTTGCACGGTTGTCGTGCACACCGTCACCGCCCGCGCGTGTCGACGACAGTCGCGACGACGCGCGCGCGATGCGCGTCGAACGATCTTACGCCACGACCGCCCGTCGCCGGCGCGCCCGCGCTAAGTTGCTGACGCGTCGGGGGCCGGCACGGACCGGAATGCAACTTGCTCGATACCACCCGCATGCGCGTTGTCCGCGACACGCGCGACAGGAGTGAACATGAAGTCGATCCTCGATCCGACGTTCCGCTACACGAACAGCGCCAATACCGACGTGCGCAAGACCTTCGCGCGCATCCGCCGCGAGCAGAAGCGGCGCGAGCGCACCGACGCCAATGCGACCGCGCCGGCGAACGTGCTAGTGATGCAGGCCCGGCGCTACGGCGCCGCCTCCTGAGGCGCGGGTTCCGGCGCGCCTAGGCGCGCAGCGCCTACGCCGACTTCCGGGCCGCGGACTTCCGCACGCTCGGCGCACGCACGGCCTTTGGCGCCGCCGGGCCAGTCCCCTGTTGCCGCGGTGTCGGAGCCTTCGTGCTCCGTTTGGCCGTGCGGCGCGCCTTGGGTGCCTTCGACGCAGGCGGAGCCGCGCGGCTGCGCCGCGCGGCAGCCCGCGCCTTCGCTCGCGCAGCGGCCGCGGCGGCGGCCTCCGCCGCCTTCGCGCGTGCCGCCAGCGCGAGCTTGCGCACACGCCGGATGTCGGCATCGGAAAAAGGCCCATTGACTCCGGAGATCGCCGCGAGCTTCATGCCGTGCTTGAGGCCCACGCGGTAGATCTCGCGCACCTTCTCCCACTCGATGTTGCGCCCGACGGTGAAGTTGTCGAAGCGGCCTTCGAGCGCGAGGACGATCGTCTCGGCGAGGCACGCGTAAGCCACGTTCTTCGGCAGGCCGATGTTCTTCATCGACACCTTGCCCGGTAGCAGGATTTCGCCTGACTCGATCACCAGCACGTCCGGGCGCTTCGCCACCTCTTCCGGCGGCAGGTCGAGCGGGCGAGCGACGTCGGTGATCACGCAGCCGGGTTTCACGTTCATGATGTCGAGGATCCTCTTGCCCGCGCCGGACGTCGCCGTCACGATCATGTCCATGTCGGCGATGTCCTTGTCGGCGCGCGAGGACAGCACGAGCTTCGCGTCGGGCGTCTCCTTCCGGATCGACTCCTTGAGCGCGAGGAGCTTCGCGGTCTCCGGCGAGACCATGTAGACCTCCTCGGCGACCATCGCAAGCAACCGCGAGCACACCGAGCCGATGGCGCCGGTGGCACCCACCACCATCGCCTTCGCCCGCACCTTCTCGCCTTGTTTCGGCATCGGCACCAGCCCCAGGCGCAGCACCGCGTCGCGCGCGGCCCACAGCGCGCCCGATGCGCTGTAGCTGTTGCCGGTGGTGATCGGCAGCGGCGCGCGCCGCGCGACGGTGAGGCCGGCGTCCCCGACTACCTTGGTGAACGCACCCAGCCCCATGATCTGCGCACCGAGGCCCTTGGCGATGCGCGCGGCGTCGAGCAGCCGGCGGTAGGTGAACTCGGGGCTGTGATTCATGATCTCGCGCGGCGTCCCGCCCACCGAGATCAGCCAGCCCTCGGCCTCGACGCCGGTCGGGCTCTTGATGCCCTCCACCTTCGAGTAGACGAACGGCGGCGCGTAGGCCATCGCCTTTTCGAGCGTGTCCATGAACACCGGCGGCGAGACGTGCGAGAGGAGTTCGATCGGCTTGACGTTCTTGAAGTACTCCTGCGACAGCGGGTGGATGACGAACGCGAATCGGTTGACCCGCCGGTAGCCGCTCGGGTAGAGGATCCGGGGCTCGAGCTGCAGGCCCTCGATGATCTCCAGGTAGTCGTCCTCGAGGATGTCGTCGCCTGCCCTCCCGGTCGCGGCGATGATCATCGCGTCGAGGAGGCTCGGACCCAGCACGTGGTCGAACACGAGCGGGGCGCCGTCGACGACCATGTCGACGTTCTTGTCCCGGAACGCGGCGAGGCGGCGGTCGTTGACCGTCGACGTGACGATGACCTTGCGCGCGAGTTCGTCGGCGCCGAAGTGGTCGAGCTCGTGGACCGGCGCCACGATCACGGTCGCCTCCTGCATCGCCCGTCGCAGCATGAAGCGGGTCCACTCCCTGACCGGTGCCGAGGCCATCAGCGCGTCCGGCATCCACTCGAGCACGTGGTGCGCGCCGCTGGTGTAGAGCTCGAGCGAATCGAGGGCGGTGAGCATCTTCGGCACGCCGAGCTGCAGCAGCGGGTCGGCGAACTGCAGGTTCTGCGTGTACTCGGACATCGCCAGCGCCAGCTTGTAGTTGGTGCGGCCCGAGAAGAACAGCACCTTGGCGTTGTTGAAGAAGTTGCCGAGCTTGATCTGCACGTGGCGCAGCGCCCATTCCTGCAGGATGTCCGACAGGCGCCCGCCGGTGGTCACCGGAACGCGCGACACGGCGGCCTTCATGCGCGCGCTGTCCTTCTCGACGTAGCGGCGCGAGCCGACGGTGTAGCTGTCCTTCACCACGCCGAGGCCGATCGCATCGGCATGGCTCTGCCAGTACCTGAGCAGCTTGACCGCCTTGGCCGTGCTGCCGTTGGTGCCGAGGCGCCGCACGCTGAAGAGGTGCCCGAGAAAGCGTGCATCGAACGCGAAGTCCTGGTCGCCCGCGCCCAGGCTGATGCCGACTGCCGTCTTCATGCATTCCTCCTCGCGGGGACGCTTGCGTTCGGTCGAGCCGACCGCGTCCCTCGTGGTCGACAGGCGCAACGCGACGGCCGCCGTCGCGCGCCCCTCCGTGGCTTGCTGAAATTGTACGGCCGTGCCACCCGGTCGCGCGGCGACGCAAATGCGCGTTCTTTGATCCTGATCGATGTTTTCGGGCGGCGATCCGGGTTCTCCCTGCGCCGCACGGTGCAATCGGTCGAGTCGAGTCATTACACTAAAGGTCCTGATGATGGTGCGAGGCGGGCGATGATCGAGATTCCGGGCGTCGTGGGCGACGTGGTGCGGTCGGTCGGGTTGTCGACGGCGATGCGCGCGGCGGGCGTGGTGACGGGGCTCCTGCCCATTCCGCAGCCGATGCTGCTGGTCGGCCCGGGGTCGAGCGCGCGGCTCGGCCGGGCGATCGCCGCGTTCGGCCACGGCAAGGTCATGATCGTCACTGACAAGGTCGTGGCCGGCATGGGGCTGCTGGACGGGCTCGTCGGCGCGCTCGCCGAGGGCGGCACGCGCTACGCCGTCTTCGACGAGATCACGCCGGACGCGCCGATTCCGCTGATCGAAAAGGGCATCGCGTTCTACGCGAAGCAGCGCTGCGACGCGATCGTGGCCTTCGGCGGCGGCTCGCCGATGGATGCGGCGAAGACGATCGCCCTGGCAGTGGCGAACCGGAAGCATCCGCGCAAGCTCGTCGGATATTTCAGGGGGCGCCACGCCCCCGTACCCGTCTACGCGGTCCCGACCACCGCCGGCACGGGGTCCGAGGTCACGGTCGCGGCGGTGATCTCCGACCCCGTGACCAACAGGAAGCTGGTGATCGCCGACACGCGCCTCGTGCCGACAATGGCTGCGCTCGACCCGGTGCTGATGACCGGTCTCCCGCCCGCGGTGACCGCCGCAACGGGCATGGACGCCCTGACGCACGCGGTGGAGGCGTTCGTCGGCCGATGGGCGACCGCCCACACCGACCGCCTGGCGCTTGCCGCCGTGGGCATCGTCTACACGCAGCTGCGTGTCGCGTACCGCAAGCCGAAGGATCTCGAGGCGCGCGAGCAGATGGCGCTCGCGGCCACCTACGCCGGCCTCGCGTTCACCCGCGCCAACGTCGGCTACGTGCACGCGATCGCCCACCAGCTCGGCGGCAAGTACCACACGCCGCACGGCCTCGCCAACGCGATCATGCTGCCGCACGTGCTCCGCTTCCTCAGTCCCGCGATCACCAGGCGCCTGGCGTTGCTCGCGGTGCGCGCCGGCGTCGGCAAGCCGGGCGAACGGCCCGCCACGCTCGCGAAGAAGTTCATCGACTCGGTCGAGAAGCTCGGCCACGACCTCGGCATCCCGGCGCAGCTGGATGCGTTGCGCGAGGAGGACATCCCCGAGCTCGCGAAGGCCGCGTGCTGGGAGGCGGACACCAACTACCCGGTGCCGCGCTACATGTCGCCCGCGACCTGCGCGAAGATCCTGCGGCAGGTGCTGCCGCCGACGGCGGCGCGGAAGCCTGTCCGCAAGCGCAGCGCGCGCTGAACGGGTTTCGGCGCCCGGGACGCGCCCCGGCACCACCGAAGGCTACGTGTCTTCCGGCGCTCCCTGCCAGAGCATGTCGTAGCCCAGCTCCTGCGTGTCGCTGCAGAGAGCGGCCAGCGCCGAGAACTTGTCCTTGAAGGTCCGGTCGGCGTGCGAGCGCTCGTGCTGCTCGAACGAGCGCCAGTAGGTGACGATGACCAGGTGGTCGTCGGCGGGCTTGACCTCGCCGAGCGTGCCCTCCGGCGAGGCGAATCCCGAGAACCTGAACACCTGGCCACCGCAGAAGCCGCCTTGCTCGCCGCCGTAAGTGTCCTTGACGACGTTGCACATCTCGCCCAGCGCGAGCTCGACGTCCGCCATGTCGACACCCGGCTTGAGCCGGACCGTGTTGAACAGCATCTTGGCACCGAAGGGAATCTCGATAGGTCCGAACATTGCCTCACCCTTTCACTCGAACTCGACGATCGGCTGGTCGACTGCAAGGCTGTCGCCCGGCTTCGCCAGCAGCGCCTTGACCTTCGCATCAGCGTCGGCGCGCAGCACGTTCTCCATCTTCATCGCCTCGATCACCGCGACCTTCTCGCCGGCCTTGACGTCCTGCCCGACCTTGACCGCGAGCTCGGCCAAGAGCCCCGGCATCGGCGAGAGCACGTACCGGGACAGGTCCGGCGGCGTCTTGATCGGCATCAGCGCGAGGAGCTCCGCCGCGCGCGCGGTCAGCACGGTCGCGTCGACCTGCGTGCCCCAGTGGAACAGGCGGTACTGCATGTTGCGGCGCTCGACCTGCATGCAGATCTCGCGGCCGTTGATCGTGCCCCGGAAGATCGGGTGGCCGAACGCCCAGTCGGAGAGGACCACGAACTCCCGATCCCGGTAGATCACGCTCTGTCCGCCGGGGACCGAGCGGATGCTGACCGGGTGCAGCTCGCCGCCGATCATCACGTTCCAGTCGTTGCCCGGGACGTAGCCGTGGCCGGGCAACTGTCCGGTGATGCCCGCCGCGCGGTCCATGTAGCGCCGGTGCACGGCCGCGGCGACGCAGATCAGGAGCGACGGGTCGTCGTGGACGACGTCCTCGCCGCGGAAGCCCTTCGGGTACTCCTCGGCGATGAGGCCCGTGTGGAACTTGCCCGACACGAAGCGCGGGTGCTGCATCAGCGCCGCCTGGAACGGGATGTTGGTCGACACGCCGCGGATCACGAACGCGTTCAGCGCATCGCGCATCCGCTCGATCGCATCACCTCGCGTCGGCCCGTGCGTGATCAGCTTGGCGATCATCGAGTCGTAGTACATCGGGATCTCGCCGCCCTCGCGAACGCCGGTGTCGACGCGCACCGTCCCGTCGGTCTCCGGCGGGGGGATGTACTTCACCAGCCGGCCGGTCGACGGCAGGAAGCCGCGGAACGGATCCTCGGCGTTGATCCGGCACTCGATCGCCCAGCCATCGTGCTTGATCTCCTTTTGCGAGAAAGCGAGCGGCTCGCCGGCCGCGACGCGGATCATCTGCTCGACCAGGTCGAGCCCGGTGACGAACTCCGTCACCGGGTGCTCGACCTGCAGGCGCGTGTTCATCTCGAGGAAGTAGAAGCTGCGGTCGCGCCCGACGACGAATTCGACGGTCCCGGCCGACTGGTAGTCGACGGCCCGCGCGAGGGCGACTGCCTGCTCGCCCATCGACCGGCGCGTCGCGTCGTCGAGGAACGGCGAGGGCGCCTCCTCGATCACCTTCTGGTGACGGCGCTGGATCGAGCACTCGCGTTCCCCCAGGTACACGGTGTTGCCGTGCGCGTCGCCCAGCACCTGGATCTCGATGTGGCGCGGCTCCTCGATGAACTTCTCGATGAACACGCGATCGTCGCCGAACGACGCCTTGGCCTCGTTGCGGCAGCTCTGGAAGCCCTCGTGCGCCTCGCCGTCGTCGCGCGCGACGCGCAGGCCCTTGCCGCCGCCGCCTGCGCTCGCCTTGATCATCACCGGGTAGCCGATCTCGCGCGCGATCGCCACCGCGTTGTCGGCGGTCTCGATCGCATTCGTGTACCCCGGGATCGTGCTGACGTTCGCCGCCAGCGCGAGCTTCTTCGAGGCGATCTTGTCGCCCATGGCCTCGATCGACTTCGCCTTGGGGCCGATGAAGACGATGCCGTTCTTCTCGAGCAGATGGCAGAAGGCCGCATTCTCGGAGAGGAACCCGTAGCCCGGGTGGACGGCCTCGGCGCCGGTGGCCCGGCAGGCCTCGAGAATGCGCTCCATGCGCAGGTAGCTCTCGCGCGACGGCGGCGGCCCGATCTCGACCGCCTCGTCCGCCAGCTCGACGTGGCGGGCGTCCCGGTCGGCCTCGGAGTGCACGGCGACGGTCGCGATGCCCATGTGCCGGGCCGTGCGGATCACGCGGCAGGCGATCTCGCCGCGGTTGGCTATGAGGATTTTCTTGAACATTTCGCTTCGTGCCGGGGGGATCGGGACCACCGGGATCCCCCGCCTTTCCTCAGAGGGGGATGTTGCCGTGCTTGCGCCACGGGTTCTCGAGCACCTTGTTGCGCAGCATCGCGAGCGAGCGGCAGATGCGCTTGCGCGTCTCGCGAGGCATGATCACGTCGTCGATGAAGCCACGGCTGCCGGCGATGAACGGGTTGGCGAACTTGCTGCGGTACTCCTCGGTGCGCGCGGCGATCGCCGCGGTGTCGCCCGCGTCCTTGCGGAAGATGATCTCCACCGCGCCCTTCGGTCCCATCACCGCGATCTCGGCGGACGGCCAGGCGAGATTGACGTCGCCGCGCAGGTGCTTCGAGGACATCACGTCGTAGGCGCCGCCGTACGCCTTGCGCGTGATCAGTGTCACCTTCGGCACCGTCGCCTCGGCGTACGCGTAGAGCAGCTTGGCGCCGTGCTTGATGATCCCACCGTACTCCTGCGCGGTGCCCGGCATGAAGCCCGGCACGTCGACGAAGGTGACGATCGGGATGTTGAAGGCGTCGCAGAAGCGCACGAAGCGGGCGGCCTTGATCGCGCTCCGGATGTCGAGGCAGCCGGCGAGCACCAGCGGCTGGTTGGCGACGAACCCGACGGTCGAGCCCTCCATGCGGCCGAAGCCGGTGACGATGTTCTTCGCGTAGTCGGGCTGCAGCTCGAAGAAGTCGGTGTCGTCGACGACCTTGAGGATCAGCTCCTTGATGTCGTAGGCCTTGTTCGGGTTGTCGGGCACCAGCGTGTCGAGCGACGGGTCGAGCCGGTCGGCGCTGTCGGTGGTCGGCCGCACCGGAGGCTTCTCGCGATTGTTGGTCGGCAGGTAGTTGATCAGCCGGCGCACCATGCCGAGCGCCTCGACGTCGTTCTCGAACGCGCGGTCGGCCACCCCCGAGCGGGTCGAGTGCGTGACGGCCCCGCCCAGCTCCTCGGCTGTCACCTCCTCGTGGGTCACCGTCCTCACCACCTCGGGCCCGGTGACGAACATGTACGAGCTGTCCTTGACCATGACGATGAAGTCGGTCATCGCCGGCGAGTACACGGCGCCGCCGGCGCACGGGCCCATGATCACCGAGATCTGCGGGATCACGCCCGAGGCGAGCACGTTGCGCTGGAACACGTCGGCGTAGCCGGCGAGCGAGGCCACGCCCTCCTGGATCCGCGCCCCGCCCGAGTCGTTCAGCCCGACCACGGGCGCCCCGACCTTGATTGCGTGGTCCATGATCTTGCAGATCTTCTCGGCGTGCGCCTCGGAAAGCGCGCCCCCGAACACCGTGAAGTCCTGGCTGAAGACGAACACCAGCCGACCGTTGACGGTACCGTGGCCCGTGACCACGCCGTCGCCGGGGACCTTCTGGCCGCCCATGCCGAAGTCGACGCAGCGGTGCTCGACGAACATGTCCCACTCTTCGAAGGAGTCGGGGTCGAGCAGGAGCTCGATGCGCTCGCGCGCGGTGAGCTTGCCCTTGGCGTGCTGCGCCTCGATGCGCTTCGTCCCGCCTCCCAGCCGGGCCGCCGCACGCATGTCGTCCAGCTGCTTGATGATGTCTTGCATCGTCGTCGTGTCGTCGGTGATGTCGAGTGGGGCGTTACGTGCTGCGCCGCTCCGCGGTGTTCAGCCGCCGCCGGCGAGGGCGAGCAGGCGCGCGACCGCGCTGCCGGGGGTCATCGTGCCTTCCGTGACTGCGCGGGCGACCGCGTCGAACTCGCGCCGCACCGCGGGATGGCGTTCGAAGCGCGCGCGCAGCGCACGATCGAGCTCCGCGTGCATCGCCGCGAGCGCCTGTGCCCGACGACGCGCGGCGAGCGCGCCGTTGCCCGCCGCCGCGGCCCGGAAGCGCTCCGCCACGTCCCAGAACGCCGCGAGCCCCTCGCCGGTCGCGGCGGAGAGAGTCAGCGCCGGCGGCTTCCACCAGGCGTCGCGCGACCGCAGCATCGAGAAGGCGCTCGCCACCTGGGCGCGGGCGAGCTCGGCCGCGTTGCGATCGAGGTCGGCCTTGTTCACCAGCACGAGGTCGGTGAGCTCGACGATGCCGCGCTTGATCGCCTGTAGGTCGTCGCCGGCGTTGGGCAGCGTGAGCAGCACGAAGAAGTCGGTCATCGCGGCGACCGCGGTCTCGGACTGTCCCACGCCGACCGTCTCCACGATCACGACGTCGTAGCCCGCGGCCCCGCAGACCGCGAGCGCCCCGCGCGTCTTGCGGGCGACGCCACCCAACGTTCCGCCCGACGGGCTCGGCCGGATGAACGCGGCGGGATCGCGCGCGAGCCGCTCCATGCGAGTCTTGTCGCCGAGGATCGATCCGCCGGAGATCGTGCTGGACGGGTCGACGGCGAGCACGGCGACCTTGTGCCCACGGCTGGTCAGGAACAGGCCGAGCGCTTCGATGAACGTCGACTTGCCTGCGCCCGGCGCGCCGGAAATGCCGATGCGAAAGCTCGTACCGGTGTGCGTCTGCAGCGCCTGCAGGAGCGCCGACGCCCGCCACTCGTCGTCCTGGCGCGAGGACTCGACCAGCGTGATCGCCTTGGCGAGGTCGCGCCGGCGACCGGAACGAACGCCGTCCGCGAGCGTCCGCAGCGCGGGTTCGAGCATCGCGGCCGCGGGATGCGCCCGCGTGGCGGCGGGACTCTGCATACTTGCGCGGGCCGGTCCGCTCGCGGCCGGATCCTCGTGGGTCTGCCGGGACACTTCGCCGCTCGTGCGAACCGCCGTCACGCCGGCGTGGCGCCCGCGCGCGCCTTGCGAATCGCGGCGAGCAGCGTGCGCGCGGCCGTCGAGATCACCGTGCCCGGTCCGAACACGGCGGCGACGCCGGCGTCCTGCAGGAAGGCGTAGTCCTGCTGCGGCACGACGCCGCCGACCACGACGACGACCTCCGCGGCACCCTGCTCGGCCAGCGCCCGGATGAGCTCCGGCACCAGCGTCTTGTGCCCGGCCGCGAGCGTCGAGACGCCGACGGCATGCACATCGTTTTCGATCGCCTGCCGCGCCGCCTCCGCGGGCGTCTGGAACAGCGGGCCCATGTCGACGTCGAAGCCCAGGTCGGCGAACGCGGTGGCAACGACCTTGGCGCCGCGGTCATGCCCGTCCTGGCCGACCTTCGCGATCATGATGCGCGGTCGGCGGCCCTCCGCGCGCTCGAACGCCTCGACCTCCGCCTTGAGCGCGCGCCACTCGCCGTCCTCTTCGAACGCGGCGCCGTAGACGCCGGAGACCGTCTGGCCGTGGGCCTGGAAGCGGCCGAACGCGTGCTCGAGCGCGTCGCTCACCTCGCCGACGGTCGCGCGTGCCCGCACGGCCACGATCGCGAGCTCGAGCAGGTTGCCGCTGCCATTCTTCGCCGCGTCGGTGAGCGCGGCGAGCGCCCGCTCTACCGCCTTGCCGTCGCGCTTCCCCTTCACCGCCGCGAGGCGCGCCAGCTGTGCCGTGCGGACCGCGGAGTTGTCGATCTCGCGGATCGGCAGCGCGTCCTGCTTGGCCAGCTTGTACTTGTTCACGCCCACGATCACGTCCTCGCCGCGATCGATGCGTGCCTGCTTCTCGGCGGCGCAGGCCTCGATGCGGAGCTTCGCCCAGCCGGACTGGACCGC
This sequence comes from uncultured Alcaligenaceae bacterium, assembly GCA_964415375.1. Taxonomy (GTDB): domain Bacteria; phylum Pseudomonadota; class Gammaproteobacteria; order Burkholderiales; family Casimicrobiaceae; genus VBCG01. The sequence continues at coordinate 725 of CAYQAF010000012.1, read as the reverse complement.
CTTGGTCATGCCGCCCATCGACTCGACCTCTTCGATGATCGCCCACGCCTTGTCGGCCATGTCCTGGGTGAGGCGCTCCATCAGGTAGGAGCCGGCCCAGGGATCGACGACGTTGTTGATGTGCGTCTCTTCCTGCAGGATCAGCTGGGTGTTGCGGGCGATGCGCGCCGAGAAGTCGGTCGGCAGCGCGATCGCCTCGTCGAAGGAATTGGTGTGCAGCGACTGGGTGCCGCCGAACACCGCCGCCATCGCCTCGATCGTCGTGCGGACGATGTTGTTGTACGGGTCCTGCTCGGTCAGCGACCAGCCCGAGGTTTGCACGTGCGTGCGCAGCATCATCGAGCGCGGGCTCTTCGGGCCGAACTCCTTCATGATCCGCCACCACAGCAGACGCGCCGCGCGCAGCTTCGCGATCTCGAGGTAGAAGTTCATGCCGAGGCAGAAGAAGAATGACAGCCGCCCGGCGAAGTCGTCGACGTCGAGGCCGCGCGCGATCGCCGAGCGCACGTACTCGCGGCCGTCGGCGAGGGTGAAGGCGAGCTCGAGCGCCTGCGTCGCGCCGGCTTCCTGCATGTGGTAGCCGGAGATCGAGATCGAGTTGAACTTCGGCATCTTGCGCGACGTGTAGTCGATGATGTCGGCGACGATGCGCATCGACGGCTCGGGCGGATAGATGTAGGTGTTGCGGACCATGAACTCCTTGAGGATGTCGTTCTGGATCGTCC
>CAYQAF010000011.1:0-13381 GCA_964415375.1 uncultured Alcaligenaceae bacterium | reverse complement strand
GGGCGCTCGGCGCACGCACGGGGTTCGTCGCCGCGGACATCGCCGACCTGGCGGCGCATCCCCGTATCGTCGAGGCCGCGTGGGCGCTCGGTGGGCGGCTCGACACGCTGGTGAACAATGCAGGCGTGTCGGTGGCGAGGCGCGGCGACCTGCTCGACGTCACGCCGGAGAGCTTCGACCGCGTGGTCGGCGTGAACCTGCGCGGCACGTTCTTCATGACGCAGGCGGTCGCCCGGCGCATGCTCGACGACGCGCCCGGCGCATGCCATCGCTCGATCGTGACGATCTCGTCGTCGAACGCAGTGATCGCTTCGGCCGAGCGCGCCGAGTACTGCGTCGCCAAGGCCGGACTGTCGATGCTGGCGCGGGTGCTCGCGATCCGCTTGGCACCGGCGGGCATTGCCTCCTACGAGGTCCGTCCGGGGATCATCCACACCGAGATGACTCGCGTCGCGACCGCGAAGTACGACCGCCTGATCGCCGAGGGCCTCACGCCGATCCCGCGCTGGGGCGAGCCCGAGGACGTCGGCCGCGTCGTGGCGACGCTCGCCTGCGGCGACCTGCCGTTCGTCACCGGCGACGCCGTGAACGTCGACGGCGGCCTGCACATCCACCACTTCTGACCGTGGGCGCGGCCGGTTCCGCCGTCAGTCGGCGAGGATCTGCCGCGCGATGATCATGCGCTGGATCTGGTTCGTGCCTTCGTAGATCTGCGTGATCTTGGCGTCACGGTACAGCCGCTCGACGACCACGCCGCGGATGTAGCCGCTGCCGCCGTGGATCTGCACCGCGTTCTGCGTGTGCAGCACGGCGGCGTCGCTCGCGAAGCACTTGGCGTACGACGATTCCAGCGTCGCGCGCTCGCCGCGGTCGAGCTTCGCGGCCGCGGCCTCGACCAGCAGCCGTGCGGCTGCAGTGTCCTTCGCCATGTCGGCGATCATCCACTGGATCGCCTGGAAATCGGCGATCGGCTTGCCGAACTGCCGGCGGGTCTTCGCGTAGTCGACGCTCGCCTCGAGCGCCTCCTGCAAAATGCCCACGGCGAGCGCGGCGATGCCGACGCGTCCCTTCTCGAGCACGCTCATCATCGCGTGGAAGCCACGTCCAGGCGGACCGAGCAGCGCGTCGGCAGGCAGGCGCACGTCGTCGAAGAACAGCGCGCCGACCTGCGACGCGCGCTGCCCCATCTTGTGCTCCTTCTTGCCGCGCGAGCAGCCGGGAGCGTCGAGGTCGACGATGAAGATGCTCATGCCGCGGTGGCCGGCCTGCGGGTCGGTGCGCGCGAGTACCAGCGCGAAGTCGGCGATGGGCGCGTTGTGGATCCACAGCTTCTGGCCGGTCAGCCGCCAGCCGTCGCCGTCGGGCAACGCGGTAGTCTTGAGACTCGCGAGATCGGAGCCGGCCTCGGCCTCGGTGAGCGCGTACGCGCAGCGCTTCTCGAAGGCGACGAGCGGCGGCACGTAGCGCGCGATCTGCTCCGGCGTGCCGTAGGTCGACAACAGCGTGCCGACGAGCTCGATCAGTCCGCACTGGTCGGCGACCGACGCGTAGCCGCGCGAGAGCTCCTCCATCACCGCCGCGTAGGTACGCACGTCGGCGCCGAGGCCGCCGTGCGCCTCCGCCACCGTGATCCCGAACAATCCCAGCGACGCGCACTCGCGGTAGAGGTCGAGCGGAAACGTCTCGCTTTCGTCGAGCGACTCGGCCCGCGGCCGAACGCGCTCCTCGGCGAAGCGTCGCGTGGTCTCGCGCACGGACGCGACGCGCTCGTCGTCCGCCGTGATCTGGGGGATGGGCATGTCGTCGTTCCTATCAGCGCGCGCGGGGCCCGTCGCCCGTCCCGACCGGGCGGGCAGGGTCCGCGCACCATTCGCTCCAGGAGCCGGGATAGAGCCGCGTGCCGGGCAGGCCGGCGATCTCCATGGCCAGCACGTTGTGGCATCCGGTCACGCCGCTGCCGCAGTAGTGCACCACCCGGTCGAGCGGTGTCGTGCCGAGCAGTGCGGCGAACTCGCGGCGCAGCGCGTCGGCAGGCTTGAAGGTCGCGTCCGGGTTCACATTGTCACCATAGGGACGATTGCGCGCGCCGGGGATGTGCCCGGCGACGGGATCGAGCGGCTCGACGTCGCCGCGATAGCGCTCCGGCACCCGCGCGTCGACCAGCGTCAGTGCGCCAGCGGCGATCGCCCTCTCGATCTCGGCCGCGGACGCCGTGGGCCGCGTGCGTGCGGGCGCGAACACCGCGTGCGACGGCAGCGGCCGTACCGTGCTCACCGGCCGGCTTTCGCGCGTCCAGCGCTCGAAGCCGCCGTCCAGCACCGCGACGGCGTCGTGGCCGAGCCAGCGCAACATCCACCACAGCCGCGACGCGAACATGCCGCTACCCTGGTCGTAGGCAACGACCTGCGTGCCCGGCGCGATGCCGAGACGCCCGAACAGCGCCGCGGCGTCCTCCGGGGAAGGCAGCGGGTGGCGGCCGTTGCGGCCGGTCTTCTGCGCCGAGAGGTCGCGGTCCAGGTGCGCGAAGCGCGCGCCGGGGAGATGCCCGGCCTCGTACTGGTCTTCGCCCCAGCGCTCCGGCCGGGCGAGGTCGTGACGCACGTCGACGACGACGTACGCGGGATCGGTGAGGCGTTCGGCGAGTTGTGCGGGGTTGATGAGCGTGGTGAACATCCGGGATCCTCAGTCATTGCGCACCTGCGGCGCCGGATCGGCGCGCGTCTGCGGCTGCAGGCGCACGGCGATGATACCGGCCGTGACGATCAGCGCGATGCCGAGCCAGGCGATCCACGGCAACGCGTCGGCGAAGAGCGCGATGCCGAGCACCGACGAGAACACGATGCCGCTGTAGGAGAGCGCCGCGGTCACGATCGCCGGCCCCTTGCCGTAGGCGCGCGTCATCGCGAGCTGGCCGAGCGTGCCGAACACGCCGACGCCGGCAAGGATCGGGGCGGTGTCGAGCGTGACCGCGTGCCAGCGGTGCGGCAGCATCCAGACCAGCGCACCCGCGGCGCAGATGGTCGCGAAGTAGAACACGACGCGTACCTCCGGCTCCTGCGCACGCACCAGCTGGCGCACGTTCCAGTAGGCAACGGCCGACAGCGCGCCGGAGGCCAGCCCCACTGCCGCCGGGAACACCTGTTCCGGCGTGATCGTCGGCCGCAGCAGCAGCACCGCGCCGACGAAGCCGAGCGCCACTGCGAGCCAGAGGCCGCGGCGCAGGCGCTCGCGCGCGAGCCAGGTGAACAGCAGCGCGACGAACAGGGGCGAGGTGTAGTTGAGCGTCATTGCCGTGGCGACCGGCAGCAGCGTCAACGAATAGAAGAACATGAACAGCGAGATGAAGCCCGCGACGCCACGGTGGACGTGCATGCCGAGGCGCGCCGTGCGGACGGACAGCCCGGCCCGCGCGAGGAGCAGGGCTGTAACGGTCATGCTGACGACCGAGCGCCAGAACACCATCTCCGCGGTGTCGAAGTGCGGGGCGCCGAGCTTCACGCAAACGCCCATCAGCGCGAAGCACAGCCCGGCGGCGAGCATCCAGAGGGATTGCATGGCAGGCGGCGGTCGCGATCAAGCCACAGGACAGGCGAAAGCATAGCGCTGCGCCGCCGTCACCGCCGTGCGTCGTGCACTGCACGATCGTCACTCGACACGCCCCTTGCACGAGAGCGCGAAGAGGACGGCGGACGGCGCGGGCCGCCGCCGCCGCGTCAATGCGAGTCAGCGCGCCGCTGACCGCGGTCCTGGTGTGGTGCGGGGCACGCGCAGGGCGATGCTCCGCGCGCTGCCCGGCTATTCGCCGCGGAGCAAGCGAACGCGGCGTTCGGCCAGGTCGAACGCGACGGCCAGTGTGATCCAACGACCCTGCCTGCCATTGCCGTTCTCCAGGAACTGTCGATGTGCGCGCCGGCGCCACCATGCGGTGCCCGCGCACGTCGTCTGTCAGAATTTGCCCCGCGCAATCTCACTTTGAATCCGCACCCGGCGGTAAGCCCGGGTGCGGCTGCGCGCGCCCGGTCCTCGGCATGCCGTCGACGCGTTGAGGTGCTTCACTCAGACAGGGCCCACCTTGCGCGTTGCCGACGGATCCTTCCATTCCGGCTGAGGGCGGCGCCGTTCCCAGCGCGTCTGGTAGTGCCCGGCCTGCCCGAACCAGCGGCGATCGGCGTAGTGAGCCTCCCAGTAAGGGCGCACCGAGAAGTCGACCGCAGGAAAGCCGAGCCCGGGACCGCCCCGCAGGATGGTCACGTTGCCGTCCTTTCGCGGGACCGAGAGATAGCGCGCGTAGATCCAGCCGCGATCGCGCCCCACGGTCACGTCGCACCAGCGCCAGCTGTCCACGCAGCCGTGCACCGTGGCAGGTTTCCCGCTCAGGACCCACGTGACCGTGGGAAAGAAGCGGTCGGGACCGGCGCGCACGTTCACGGAAGACGTGGTCACCGCCTGTGCTAGCGCACCGCCCGAAACGGTCGCCGTCAGGCACGCGAGCGCCGCGAGGAAGGTGCATCGGGCGCGCGTGCGCAGCGGGGTCGTGGCATTCATGAAGGTCCTTGTCGTTGTCGTCACTCGAATGCGCCGCCGGCCGTCAGCACGCGCTCTCCATCTGCCCGGTGCATGTCGAGCATGCCCCGCGCATCGATCGCCCACGTCGTCGCGGAACGCAGCGCCGCGAGGAACTCGCGCTCCTGCTGCATCACGCCGGCAGCAGTGCAGGCCTTGCGCGTCACCGCCATCGCTCCGATCGCGACGCGACTACCGTCGACCGTGTAGGTCGCCCGGAACGTGTTGCAGCCGGCGTGGCCGCGCACGTTGCCCTGCGCGAACTGCACCCACAACTTCGTCTTGCCGAGCGGGCTCACGACGGCCTGGCGCCCGTTGTTGAAGCCCGTGACCGTCCACTTCCCGCTGTCCAGCGCAGGGTCGCGGGCTTCCTCGAACGCAAGGACGTGGCCGGTCGGCGCGGTGAGCGTCAGCGTCCGCTCGCGCACGTCGACGCGAAACGTCCCGGCGAGCGCCCGCGTCACCGCCGTCTCGAGCGCCATGGTCGCGGGCGGGCACGCCATCATCGTCGCGGCAAGCGAGCCGATCGCGAGGCGATCGCCGTCGAGCGTGTAGGCCCCGGTGAAGTGATTGCAGCCGCCGAAACCGTCGATGCGGCCGTCGCTGAACCGGGCCGATGCCGGCGCGCTCGCGGCGCGCAGGTCCGCCTCGATGCCCTGCGTGCCGGCGAGCCTCCAGCGGCGTCCCTCGATCCCGCCACGGGAGCCTGCCCCGGTGGCGATCCGACAGCAGCCCGAGAGAAACCTGCCGTCCGGCAACGACAGCCGTACGGTCGCCGGGTGCTTCGTATCCGACATGCCGTCGCTGCAAGCGGTTTCGGCAATGAAGGCGACGGCCTCGCCGCCGCCTGCCGGTCGACCCCGCCACATCCACTCGCGCAGCGGCGGCAGGTCCCGCGATGCGCCGTCGTGATCGAGAGGCCGCGCGTCGGGGAACGCGAGCGTGGCACGCGACGCATCGCGGAACTGCAGGCTCCACGACGGCTCGTTGCCGAAGCAGATCCAGCCCGGTGCGATCGCACAGGCGGCCCCGGCGTGGCACGCGAGCGCCAGCGCCATCCACGCTTCTTTCAATTGCCCCCCCCGACCGATCGGTCCGCGCGAGCCCCCTCGCGATCTGCCGGAAGCATGACAAAGGGCGCCGCGGCTGTCGAGTCCGCGACGCGCTCCGGCGGTGGCCCGGCCTGACGTCCCGGTGGTACATTCGCCGCGAACCCCGCGCACGAGGAGATCTGCCCCTTGCGAACAACGACCATCCGATGGCTCAAGCGCATCGCGCTCGTCGCGGGAGCGAGCCTCATCACGCTGCTCGCGGTCCGCGTGTGGGATACGCAGCGTGGACTGCCGTTGTCGCCGTGGCATACGCACGTCCTGCAGGACATGGAGGCGACGGCCATCGCGAGGACCGACTGGGCCGGCTATCTCCGCGCCGAACAGGCGTTGTTCGACGACCTGCGCCGCGAGGTGACCGATCGGCTGCCGGCCGCGGACCGCGTGCCGTCGAACCGCTACTTCGACGGCAGCCCGATCTATCCGGGCAGCTTCCGCAACGACTGGAACCGTTCGTACACGCTCGCTCCATCGGGCCCGGTCGTCGGCTCGGTGGTGCTGCTGCACGGGCTCACCGATTCGCCCTACAGCCTGCGCCACATCGCGCGCCGCTACGTCGAGCACGGCTATCGCGCGGTCGCGATCCGGCTGCCGGGCCACGGCACGCTGCCGAGCGGGCTCTCGCGCGTCACCCACGAGGACTGGAACGAGGCCACGCGGCTGGCGGTGCGCGAAGCGCAGCGCGGCCTGCCCCCCGGCGCGCCGATGCATCTCGTCGGCTTCTCGAACGGCGGCGCGCTGGCGATGAACTACGTGCTCGACGCGATGGCGGAGCCCACGCTGCCGCGCCCGGCGCGCGTCGTCCTGATCTCGCCCATGATCGGCGTGACGAGCCTCGCCCGCTTTGCCGGCGTGTTCGGCTGGCCGGCGGTGTTCCCGACGTTCGCGAAGGCCTCGTGGCTCGGCGTCGTTCCCGAGTTCAACCCGTTCAAGTACAACTCGTTTCCCGTCAACGGCGCGCGGCAGTCGTCGCTGGTCGCGCGCACGCTGCAGGCGCAGATCACGCGCTATGCCGAGGCGGGCAAGCTCGCCGAGTTGCCGCCGATCGTGACGTTCCAGTCGGTCGTCGACTTCACGGTCAGCACGCGGGCGATCGTCGACGCCCTCTACGTCCAGCTGCCCGCCAACGGCAGCGAGCTCGTGCTGTTCGACATCAACCGGTCTGCGAGCCTTGGCCCGCTCCTGCGCGCGGGTCCGCAGACCGTGCTCGCACGGCTGCTGCCGGCGGCGCCGCGCACCTTCCGCACGGCCGTGGTCACCAACGAGGCGCCAGGCCAGAGCCGCATGGTGGAGACCACCACCGAAGCCGGTTCGACGGACGAGCGTCGCCGTCCGATCGACGCGACCTACCCGAGCGACGTGTTCTCGCTGTCGCACCTCGCGCTGCCGTTCCCGATGAGCGATCCGCTGTACGGCATGACGCCCGACGACAGCGAGGACTTCGGCGTCAACCTGGGCGCGATCGCCGCGCGCGGAGAGCGCGGCACGCTCATCGTCTCGATCGATTCGCTCGTGCGGACCTCGTCGAACCCGTTCTTCGACTACATGATCGGGCGCATCGACGAAGGCATCGCGCGACCGGCCACGCCGGCGGTGCCGGTCGGCGGTCCCGCAACGCCGCGCTAGGCCGGGACGCGCTCGGCAGGGAGGCTGCCGCGCAAGGCGTTGGCGATCGCCAGCCCGCCCGCCGCTGCCGCGAGGTGTTTCAGCACGTGTCCCGCGAACAGCTCGCGGGTCGCATTCCAGACCAGGATGTCGCCGGCCTCCGCGACCTTGGCGACCGCATACCATGCGATCAGCGTCCACCAGGGGAAGGGATCGTGGCCGCGCTTCGTCAGGCTGAGCAGCAGCAGCAGCGCGGCCATGCCGCCGAACTGGATGACGGCGTACAGCGCGAGGTCGCCGGTGGCCTGCCAGTGGAGGACACTCGCCGGACCGACGACCAGCATCAGCAGCAGCACGGCCCAGCCGGCGCGAAGACTGACGCGTTCGGCCGTGATCGCGCCGAAGATGCCCGCGAAGAGGACCGTCATCGGCAGCCGGTCGGCGACGAGCGTCTCGTCGGTCGGGTTCCAGTGGTAATACGCCGACCCGAACCCGGTGAGGAACAGACCCAGAAAGAAGACATTCAGGCTGAATCGAACGACCGGCGTCAGTGGCCGATGTCCTTGCTGCACCCGGAACAGTCCGAGTGCCCCCACCACTACGAAAGCCAGATTGGAGAGCACATCGGCCGCGTTGGGTATGCCGAGGAACGATCGGTCATCCGCGAACCCGTGATAGGCAGCGGGCTGGGGCACGACGGGCATCAACTGCCAGAGGCCGGCACCCGCGAGGAGCGCCAGCACGACATACCACTCCTTCCGGGTCAGCGGGCTGCGCGAGGTCATGGGGAGGCGCCTGTGAGGAGTTCGGCAAGGATGCTGTCCACCGCCGCGGCCCGGCGGCGGCGCGTACTCAGGTTGATTCCTGTCAATGCTTTCCCCTGACCAGGAACCGCTTATACTTTGCAATAGTAACGCGGCGACAGGAGCTGACGATCAGGTCGCCGGCACCCCGCAGCGTCCTGACCGCGGTGCAACCGCAGCATGGTCCGAAAGCCAATCATGAGCACATCGTTTCGTTCGCATCACCATCCCGCGTGGGTCTTGCTGGCGCTGGCGCTGCTGCTCGGCGGCTGCCAGAGCACTTCCACTTCCCTTCGATCTGCCTGGTTCGACTCCGATTTCGCCGGCCCGCCGTTGCGCAAGATCGTGGTGGTGGGAAGTATCGACAGTGTCGCCGATGGCCGGGTGTTCGAGGACGCCTTTGCCGAGCGGCTTCGCGCCAGCGGCATCGAGGGGATCGCGGGCCATACCGTCATCCCCGACGCCGCCCGCGCATCGGACGCGTCGTTTGCCGCGGCCGTCGTGAACAGCGGCGCGCAGGGCCTGCTGCTCGTCCGGCTGCTGGGCGTCGATACGAGGACGCAGGTGTCGACGACGATGGTGCCCGGCGGCATGGCCTGGGGACCCGGACCGTGGGGCGGCACGCACACCCGGAGGACGTTCCCCGTGCAGCAGGTCAGCCAGTACGATCTCGCGGCCGTCGAGACCAAGCTTTTCGACGTGCAGACCAAGCAGCTGATCTGGGCCGGCACGACGAGCACGCTCAATCCGCGCTCCGTCGCGCGCGAAACGCCCGGGTTCGCCGAGGTCATCATCGGCCAGCTGGCCGGTCGAGGCATCATCCAGGGCAAGTGACGTCGCCCGACGACGCCGACCCTTTGCGCGGGCAGTGACGCGGTTCAATCCCCGCGCGTCGTGGCGGGCGCAGCCCGCACCCGGACGCGGTCGTCCTGCCGCTGACGCTGCGGGGCGACGCGCGTTGCGCCCGCCCCGCCCGATTTTTATTGCTGCCTGCTGCCCCTGATGTTGCCGGCGACGCCGCCGGCGACGCCGCCAATGGCCGCACCGGTCCAGCCGCTGCCACCGGCTATCGCTGCGATGCCCGCGCCGGCCGCCGCGCCGATGGCCGTGCCGGTGACCGTTCCCTGCTGCTGCGGTGTCATGTTGGTACAACCGACGAAGGTCGTCGCCACCGCGATTGCCGCTACCCACAAGAGTCGCTTCATCATCATTCTCCGCTACTTGGCTTTCTGGAGGCCCGGCACGACCATCTCGAACCAGATGGTCTCGATGACCGCTCGCTGCTGCTGGCCGGGATTGTTCGCGTACCACTTGTCGAGTCCGTCCCTCACGCTGTCGAGCGTCTGACCCTGCAGGCCCTTGGCAAATCGCGGGACGAAGTTCTGCCCGTCTGGGGGCGGGTTCGTCGCGTAGTAGGCGGTCTCGACCTGGATCAGGTTGGCGATGCCGATGAGGTAGGCCTTCTTCTGGTCCATCGTCGACCGGGTCCAGTGCTCGCCGGTCACGACGGGCACTTGCGCCGCACCGATGCTGCTCCAAATCATCATCAACGCAGCGCACGACAGCAACAGCAGGGATCGAAACTGTGTTCTTGATGCCATTAGGTGCTCCATGACGATTGCATTCTCAGGCGACCCTCGTGGCGCAGAGTGCAAGGTGCTCGAATTACTGCCGCCGGCCGAGGTTCGGTGGAACCGATGATCGCAGGCGGTGCACTTGCGCATGCTACACAAAAGTCAACGATGACTCCAAAGACGCGCCCGGCGCATGCGCCGGAACCGACGGCCCACGCAAACGTTGCTGACGGCATGCAACATGCCACCGGCGCGGCGCTCATATTACGATAGCTCTGCGATCTCCGCACACGGCCCCGATCGACTCGGACACGCGGCCGCGTCCACGTTCGGATCCGCGGTCGTGCCGAGCTCAGCCGGCGAGCCCGAGCCCGTCGATGTGCGCGTGCATCTCGCGCCGGTAGAACTCGTGGAAGTGCTGCATGCCGTCTTCCATGGGTGACTGGTAGGGGCCCACCTCGCTCCTGCCCTGCATGAACAGCGCCCTGCGGCCCGCGTCCATGCGCTCGGCGATCTCGTCGTCCTCGATCGCGGTTTCCATGTAGGCGGCCTGCTCGGCCTCGACGAACTCGCGCTCGAACAGCGCGATGTCCTCGGGGTAGTAGAACTCGACGATGTTCATCGTGCGGTCCACGGCCTTCGGGACCAGCGTGCTCACCACCAGCACGTGCGGGTACCACTCGACCATGATGTTCGGGTAGTAGGTGAGCCAGACCGCACCGTGCGGAGGCGTCTCGCCGCCGTAGTACTTGAGCACCGCATCGTGCCACTTGGCATAGGTCTTCGAGCCGGGCTTGGCGAGGCGGTTGTTGATGCCGACCGTCTGCAGCGACGCCCACTCGGCGAACTGCCAGCGCAGGTCCTCGCAGGTGACGAACTGCCCGAGCCCGGGGTGGAACGGACCGACGTGGTAGTCCTCCAGATAGACCTCGATGAAGGTCTTCCAGTTGTAGTTGCACTCGTGCAGCTCGACCTTGTCCAGCACGAAGCCCGAAAAGTCGAAGTCACCGGTCGACAGTTCGGCCAGGTCCTGCGCCACGTCGCGCGGGCCGTCGAACAGCATGCCGTTCCAGTTCCGGATCGGCGTGCGCCCGAGGTTCAGGCACGGCTTGTCGGCGAAGTGCGGCGCGCCGAGGAGCTCGCCTTTCAGGTCATAAGTCCAGCGGTGGATCGGGCAGACGATGTTCTGCGCGTTGCCCTTGCCCGTCAGCATCAGCGCCTGACGGTGCCGGCAGATGTTCGACAGCAACTCGACGCTGCGCGCGTTCCTCACCAGCGCCTGCGCGTTGTCCCGCGCCGGGAGCACGCAGTAGTCGCCGGTCTCGGGGACCATGAGCTCGTGGCCGACGTAGCCCGGCGCGCGCGGGAACAGCAGCCGCCGCTCGAGCTCGAAGACGCGGGGATCGCAATACCAGGAGGCGGGAAACTGCGAGACGGCGGCGCGAAGATGCGCGGCCGTGGCCAGATTCGACATGACCTGTGGTCCTTTCGGGAATTACCACCAACCCAACCCAACAACCCGGGACGCCTCGGACGACCCCGCGCACGCCGCATCGCAGGATCTCGCCGCCCCGAACCATTTTGCTAAGTCGGCCACCGAAGGCCGCATCGCCAAACGTGCTAGTATATAAAGCCGGTGAAACGCCGTCAAGGAACGATCGCACAGCGAATCGTCCGGCCGGCCGCGGGACGCCTTGCTTGGAACGCCGATTGCGTCTGCCCGCATGGGTTTGACCCCCGCCAGTCCGCACTTTAGTCTCATATCGGCGAGACGCCGCCCTGCAACTCGCGCCCCGGCCAATGGCAAAGACCACGGACAAGCCCGCAAGTTTCGAAGCCGCGCTCGCGGAGCTCGAGGAGCTCGTCGCGACGATGGAGGGCGGCCAGTTGCCGCTCGAGCAGTCGCTGGCGGCCTACAAGCGCGGCGCGGCTTTGCTCGCCTATTGCCAGGACGCGCTGAAGGACGCCCAGCAGCAGGTGGAGATCCTCGAGAAGGGCGTGCTGAAGCCCTTCGAGCCCGGCACCGGCGATGCGTGACGACCTCGACTGGGCGGTGTGGTCGCGCGAGCGGCAGCAGCGCATCGAGCACGTACTCGATGCCGCGTTGCCGTCGGTCGCCGGCCCGGCCGCGACGCTCACCGAGGCGATGCGCTATGCGGTGCTGGGCGGTGGCAAGCGGGTGCGGCCGCTTCTGGCCTATGCGGCCGGCGAGTTCGCGCACGCCGACGTCGCGGTGGTCGACGCGGTCGCGGCAGCGGTCGAGATGATCCACGCCTACTCGCTGATCCACGACGACCTCCCCTGCATGGACGACGACACGCTGCGCCGCGGGCGTCCCACGGCGCACGTCGCGTTCGGCGAGGCGATGGCGCTGCTTGCCGGCGATGCGCTGCAGGCGGCGGCGTTCGGCATGCTCGGCGCGTCGTCGATGTGCGATGCGGGATCGGCGTGCGTGAAGCTCGCCCGGGCGTCCGGCGTTGCGGGCATGGCCGGCGGGCAGGCGATCGACCTCGCCGCGGTCGGTCAGGCGTTGCCGCTGCCGGACCTCGAAGCGATGCACCGGATGAAGACCGGCGCACTGATCCGCGCGGCGGTCGAGCTCGGCGCGATGTGCGGGCCGCAGGCGACGCCCGGGGAGTCCGCTGCGCTCGCGGCCTACGCGGGTGCCGCCGGGCTTGCGTTCCAGGTCGTCGACGACGTGCTCGACGTCACGGGGACGGACGCCTCGCTCGGCAAGACTGCGGGCAAGGACGCGGCGCACGGCAAGCCGACCTACGTCACGCTGCTCGGCCTCGACGAGGCGAAGCGCCGCGCCGAGTCGCTGCGCCTGGAAGCGCACGCCGCCCTTGCGCCGTTCGGCGCCCGCGCGCGTCGCCTCGTCGAACTGGCCGACTGGATCGTGTTGCGGCAGCATTGAGGCGACGATGAACCGGTTGCTCGACTCGATCGACGATCCGAAGGCGCTGCGACGGCTGTCGCGCGCCGACCTGCCGCAGCTCGCCCGCGAGCTTCGCGCGGAGCTGCTGCACGTCGTCGCGGACACCGGCGGGCACCTGTCGTCCAATCTCGGCACCGTCGAGCTCACGGTGGCGCTGCATTACGTGTACGACACGCCCCGCGACCGCATCGTCTGGGACGTCGGCCACCAGACCTACGCGCACAAGATCCTGACCGGGCGCCGCGCGGTGATGCACAAGCTGCGGCAGTGGGGCGGACCCTCCGGGTTTCCGCGGCGCAGCGAGAGCGAGTACGACACGTTCGGCACCGCGCACAGCTCGACGTCCATTTCGGCCGCACTGGGCATGGCGATCGGGAGCACGATGAAGGGCGACGCACGGCGGGTCGTCGCCGTGATCGGCGACGGCGCGATGAGCGCCGGCATGGCGTTCGAGGCGCTCAACAACGCCGGCACGGCCGGGGCCGACCTGCTCGTGATCCTGAACGACAACGAGATGTCGATCTCGGAGCCGGTCGGGGCCGTCCACCAGTACCTCGCCAAGGTGCTGTCCTCCCGCTTCTACAACTCGGTGAAGCGGGGCGGCAAGGAAGTGCTCTCGCGCCTGCCTCCCGTCAAGGAGCTCGCCAAGCGCTGGGAGGAGCACATGAAGGGCATGGTGCTTCCCGGCACGCTGTTCGAGGAGCTGGGCTTCAACTACATCGGCCCGATCGACGGCCACGACGTCGACGCGCTGGTGACCACGCTCGCCAACGTGCGCGAGCTCGCCGG
>CAYQAF010000010.1:0-13707 GCA_964415375.1 uncultured Alcaligenaceae bacterium | reverse complement strand
GGGGCACGGCACCGCCGCTGCCTGGGGCACGAAGTTCCTCGAGGAGCGCAACCTCCAGGGCGTCGTCGAGCTCGGCATTGCCGCAGCGACCTACGGGCTCGTCGTCGGCGGGCTGCTCGGCGGCCCCTTTGCCGAGTGGCTGATGCGACGCCACGCCATCCGCGGCACCGGTGAGACCAAGTCGACCACCGGCGAACCGGGCGCCGGGAGCGCGACACCCGCACCGCTTGCGCTGATCACGCTGGTCGCGACGTTGCTGCTGATCTTCGTGTCGATGGCAATCGGCTTCGCGCTCCATCGCGCTATCGGGCAGGGCGCGTTCACGCTGCCTTCGTTCATCTGGGCGCTGCTGGTCGGCGTCGTGCTGCGCAACCTGTTGTCGCTGACCGGCCTGTATCAGGTCAACGATCGGGCGCTCGAGGTGATCGGCACGCTCGCGCTGTCGCTGTTCCTCGCCATGATCATCATGACGCTCAAGCTCTGGGAGCTCGTCGATCTCGCGGGGCCGATCCTCGCGATCCTGGTGGTCCAGACGATCGGCCTCCTTGCCTACGTATCGTTGGTGACGTTCCGCGTGATGGGACGCGACTACGACGCCGTGCTGCTCTCGACCGGGCATCTGGGCTTCGCGATGGGGTCCACCGCCACCGCGATGGTCAACGTGCAGGCGGTCGCGGACCGGCACGGGCACTCGCCGCTTGCGTTCCTGCTGATTCCGGTGATGGGCGCGTTCCTGATCGACCTCGCGAACGCGCTCACGATCCAGGGTTTCCTGGCGCTGCCATGGTTCACGTGGTGAAGCGCGTTCTGCTGCTCCTGCTGGCGCTGGCGCTGGCCGGCTGCGCGCGCGGCCCTGATGCGACGGACATCCGCGATGCCCTGCAGAAGCAGCTCGACGACGCGCTCGGCGGCCGGGTACTCTCGATTGACGTGCTGAAGCGTGCAGGCGGCGCGCCGGGCGGGGACGCCGCCGCGCGGCTCGTCTATTACAACGCGTCGCTCAAGCTCGCGCGGGACTACGACTTCACCACGTGGGACGGCCACAGCGTGACGTCGCTTGCCAACCTGCTCGGTGCCGGTCCGAAGGGTGTGTTCGGCATCGATCCCGACGGCAACAAGGCGGGCGACGTGCTCGGCGTCTACGGCACCGCTGCGTTCGCGGAGTCGGATGGACGCTTCACGCTGGTACCTGTCGCGCCCGCGGCGGCCGCCCGGGTCCCGGTGCCCGCCGCTGCTGCTGCCGCCACCATTCAGCCCCGGGCGCGCGAGGCGCCGGCGCCGACCGCCGCGCAGGCCGCGCACGCGCGACTCGCCGAGCTGTTCTCCGCCCGCACGCCGCGGGCGTTGCCCGAAAGCGAGCGTGAGACGATCCTGCGCGAGGAATTCGACCAGGCGTATGCGCGCGCCCGCGCACGGCTCGACAAGGCGGCGCAGGTGTCGGTCCTCGCGAGCGGCCCGGTCGGAGGCGCCTATGCCGAGCTGGCACGGGCCCTCGAAGCCCGCGCCCTGCGGGCCGCGGTACCGTTCGAGACCGTTGCGACCGAGGGCAGCCTCGGCAACATCCGCCTGTTGAACGACCGTACCGCCCAGTTTGCGCTGGTGCAGAACGACGTCGCGCGGAGCGCCCACGCCGGCCGGGGCCGCTTTTCGGGAGCGCCGCAGCCCGAGCTCAGGGCAGTGGCGAGCCTCTTTCCCGAGACGATCCATCTCGTCGCGCGCGCAGACAGCGGCATCACCGGGGTCGCCGAGTTGCGCGGCAAGCGCGTCGATCTCGGCCCGCCAGCGTCGGGCACGCGCACCAATGCGGCTGCGCTGCTCGCCGTCTCGGGCGTTGCCGAGGGCGACCTCGCGTCCGTGGGCGGGTCGTCGCTCCCCGACGCCGTGGAAGCCCTCGCTGCCGGACGCATCGACGCCTTCTTCGCGACCATCCACGCGCCTGCCCGCGAGATTGGCCGGCTCGCTGCGGGGACGCCGATCGTGATCGTTCCGATCGGGCCGAGCCGCGAGCTGGTCGACAGCGGGCTCTTGCCACACACGCTGCCTGCGCTCACCTATGCGGGTCAGACGACAGCCGTGCCCACGCTCGCCGCCACCGCGCTGCTCGTGACGCGCGCGGACGTCGCCCCGGCGACGGTCGAGGCGATGCTTCGGCTACTCTTCGAGCGGCGGGAAGGTACGGCGACGGCCGCCGTTGCACAGGTCGCGGTGACGCGTGCGCGCGACGGTGCAGCCATTCCGCTGCATCCCGCGGCGGAGACGTGGCTTGCCGCACACGGCGCGCCGGCGAAGGAAACCGCGCAGCGGTGACTACAAAGTGAGCGAGGGACGCATGAACGAAGCCATCGACACGGTCGACTACATCGGCGGTCGCACGCGACTTTACGGGATCGTCGGCCACCCGATCGAACAGGTGCGCTCGCCGGAGATGTTCACCGCGGAGTTCCGCCGGCGCGAGCGTGACGCGATCCTCGTGCCGCTGCACGTGCTGCCGGACGACTTCGACGCCACGCTGCCGGCGCTGATGCGCCTGCACAACCTCGACGGCCTGGTGTTCACGATCCCCTACAAGGTCCGTGCCTGCGCGCTCGCGGCCGAACTCGGCGCGCAGGCGCGGCGCGTCGGCGCGATCAACGCGCTTGCGCGCGGCAGCGACGGCCGCTGGCGCGGCGAAATCTTCGACGGGCTGGGCTGCGTGGAGGCGTTCCGCCGACGTGGCATCCCGCTCGCGGGACAGCGCATCGCGATGATCGGCGCGGGCGGCGCCGGCGCGGCGGTCGGCGTGGCGATCGCAGACCAGCGGCCGCGGTCGATGCGCGTGCACGATCTCGACCAGGCGCGCGCGGAGGCGCCCGCTGCCCGCATTCGCGGCACGGATCCGGCGATCGACGTCGCGGTCGCGCCACCTTCGATCGAGGACACCGACGTGCTGCTCAACGTGTCACCGGTCGGCATGCTGGGCGACGCGCGCCTGCCGGTCGACGTCGATGCGCTGCCTTCCCGTCTGACCGTGTTCGATGCCGTCGTGAAGCCCGATCGCACGCCGCTGATCGAGCTTGCCGCCGCGTGCGGCTGCACCACCGTGATCGGTCGCGAGATGATGCGCGGGCAGGTCTCGCGCATGGTCGATTTCTTCCTGGCGGGTGGCCAGGAAGGGGCCTGAACGTTCCAGAGCGGACATGGACACTTCGCGGTTCCACGGTATCCACCCGATCCTGTACGCGTTCTTCGACGCCGACGGCCGGCCGCTGCGGGCGCCGATCGTCGCGCAGGTCGAGGCGACGGTGCGCCATGGCGCCCACGGGGTAGCGGTGCTGGGGCTCGCCACGGAGACCAACAAGCTCGACACCGCCGAGCGGCGCCAGATCATGGAGTGGACGGCGGAAGCGGTGGGAGGTCGTCTCCCGCTCGCGGTGACGGTCGCCGAGCCGTCGGTCCACGGCCAGGCCGCGTTCGTGCGGGCGGCGCAGGACATCGGAGCCGACTGGGTGATCCTGCAGCCCCCGCCAATCACGGGCATGGGCGAGAGCGAGCTGCTGCGCTTCTTCGGTGCCGTCGCGGCGACAACCGACCTGCCGGTCGCGATCCAGAACGCCCCGCAGTTCCTCGGTACGGGCCTTTCGAACGCGGCACTCACGACGCTCAACCGGCAGCACCCGAACGTGTGCATGCTCAAGGGCGAGGCGCCCGCGCACATCATCGAACGCCTCGTGGCCGACACCCAGGGCGTGTACCGGGTATTCAACGGCCGCGGCGGCATGGAGCTGCCCGAGTGCCTGCGCGCGGGCTGCGCAGGGATGATCCCGGCGCCAGAGTGCTTCGACGTGCAGGTGGCGGTCTACGAGGCGATGCGCCGGGAGACGCCGGAGGGCGACGCCGAGGCCGAGGGTCGCTACCGCGAGATCCTGCCGCTGATCGTGTTCATGATGAGCTCGGTGGAGACATTCGTCTGCTATGGCAAGCGGGTCGTCGCGCGACGGCTCGGCATCGAGCACGTCTTCGACCGTGCGCCGTGCCAGCGGCCGACCGAGTTCGGCCTGCTCACCGCTGAGCGGCTCGCCTCGGCGCTGCCGCGGCTGTGAGACCGCGATGACCTTGCTGCCCCCGCTCCCGGCACGGGTTCATATCGCGCGAGGGATCGCGATCGCCGCGATCGCACTGGCCTCTGCGGGGCCGGTGCCGGCGCAGCTCCAGATCCCGGGACTCGTGTCGCCGTCGGCGAAGGACGCGAAGGAGCCGGCGAAGGCGCCCGAGGCAGAGACGCCGGCCCAGGGGCTCGCGCGCGCCAAGCGACAGCTCGAGGAGACGCGCGCCGCAATGGCGCGCAACGAGCCGGCGCCGCCCGGCGTGAGCGAGGCCGGGGCCGGCGCGCTCCAGGACGTCCTGCTCGAAACCCGTTCCTCGTACGAAGCGCAGATCCGCCAGTACGAGGCGCTGTCCAGGGCGTCCGCGTTGCGGCAGGAAGCGGAACGTCGCGTCGGCACCACGACCCTCACCACGCAGCCTCCGTATTCGATTCTCGTGGGCGACGAGCTGCGCGGCAAGATCGCGGCCCAGCGCGCGCGGAGCGACAAGCTCCGCTACGCGGAGATGCGGCTGAAGCGCGAGGCGGAGCGCTATTTCGCGCAATCCCAGCGTGCCGACGAGGCGCTGCGCCGCGCGAGCGAGTCTGCGGAGAGCGCGGGCGGCGCGGACGCCCCGGCGGCGGCGTGGCGCCGCAAGGTTGCCGAGGCCGGCGTTCGGCTTGCGGCGGCCCGCACGACGCTCGCGCAACTCGTCGGCAAGTCGATCGACGAGGAGGTCGCCGCCCGCACGGCCGAACTGGCAGTGATCGAGGCGGATCTCGCGACGGTTGCCGGTCACTCGCGCTTCACGCGCGAAGACCTCGACGCGACGCAGGCCCGCATCAGGGAGTCGAGCGCGAGACACCGCCGGGAGCAGGAGCGCTTCGGTGCGCTGGCGGTCGACTACCTGAAGCAGCGCGACGCCGCAGCGCGCGAGCTCGAGCGCCTGCGCGCGAACGGCGCCACCTCCGCCGACGACGTGGCGCTCGCCGAGGCGCGTGTCGCGCTCGCCGAGGCGCGTCTGCGTGGCAACGAGACCGAGCTCGACGCGGCGCGCGGAACGGCCCGGCTGACCGATGCAATGGCGCAAGCCTGGGCCGACCGCTTCGCGGTCCTCGGTGGTTCGAATCCGGTCGAGCGGGCCGCGGCGATCGAGGGCCTGCGCGCACTCTCGACGACGCTCGCCAACTGGGCAGGCTACGCGCGCAATGTGGTCGCCGAGGCTCGCCTGGAGCTGCGCGAGGCCGACCTGCGCAGGCAGGCGGCGACCATACCGGGCATCGCGTCGCTCCTGCAGGATGCTGCCGACGCGAGGCGGCGCGGGGTGGCCGCGCTCGAGGGGGTCGAGGACGAGCTCGACCGAGCCACGCAGTCCGTTGACGCGTGGCTCGCCGAGTTCGACCACGCACGGGGCGAGCGCACGGCGGGCGAGCGGATGGCGGACGGCTGGAGCGCGTTCAAGTCGGCAGTCGGCCGCGTCTGGAACTTCGAGCTCTTCTCCGTGGAGGATTCGGTCGTCGTCGACGGCCAGCACGTGACCGTCGCGCGCGGTGTCACCGTCGGCAAGAGCGTCGGTGCGGCGTTGATCTTCCTGGGCGGCCTCTGGGCCGTCGGCAGCCTGCTGCGCGTGCTGGAGCGCCGCCTCGTCGCGCGCGGCTTCAACGCGCCGTGGGTGCGCACGTTCAAGCGCTGGGTGATGGTGCTCGCAGCGCTCGTCCTGCTGCTGCTGACGTTGAACGCGGCGCGCATTCCGCTCACCGTGTTCGCCTTCCTCGGCGGCGCGCTCGCGATCGGCGTGGGCTTCGGCACGCAGACGATCATCAGGAACTTCATCAGCGGGATGATCGTGCTCGCCGAGCGGCGCGTGCGCATCGGTGACACGATCGAGGTCGACGGCATCACCGGCACAGTGGCCTCGGTCGACTTTCGCTCGACCACGGTGAAAGGCTTCGACGGCGTCGAGACGATCGTGCCGAACTCGGTGCTGCTCGAGAACAAGGTCACCAACTGGACGTTCACCGACCAAAAGGTGCGCCGCTCGGTCAAGATCGGCGTGGCCTATGGCTCGAACCTGCGCGAAGTCGCCGAGCTGCTCGAGGAGACCGTGAAACGCCACGGCAATCTGCTTGCCGAGCCGCCGCCGCAGGTCTATCTCGAGGATTTCGGCGACAACGCGATCAGCTTCACGATCCACTTCTGGGTCGACCTGTCGAAGATCGCGTCGTCGCTGCGGGTGATGAGCGACCTGCGCTTCATGATCGGCAAGCGTCTGGACGAGGCGGGTGTGGTCATCGCCTTCCCGCAGCGCGACGTTCACCTCGACGCGCCGCGGCCGCTCAAGGTCGAGATCGTTCGCGACGCAGGCGCTTCCGGTGCGGCCCCGGGTTGAAGGGCTTCAGGCGGTCGCGCGGCGTCGCTGGCGCAGGCCGTAGCGCGAGCGCACGGCCCGCGTCTCGAACACGAGCGCCGCGAGCGCCGTGACGAGCGCCACCGCGCCGAGGATCAGCGCCATGCGCACATAGGGCTGTCCGAACGACACGCGCTCGGCCGCGAACGTCGCGAGCGTGCGCACCCATTCGATCGCACCGGCGACGAGGCCCGCCTGCAGCGCACGTGCCGCCCAGGGCCGGCGCACGAACAGCAGGGCGAGCGCGGCCACCGCGAACGCGGCGAGCCCGAGCGCACCGGCGCGATAGAAGTGCGCGCTGAGAAGCAGCGCGGCCAGCACGACCGGGGCGAGGCGCAGTAGGAGCATGGGTGCGTCCATGGAGATCGCGGACGGGGTACGTTAGCGGCATGCCCGGGGGCACGCCTTGATGCGCATCAGCGCGTCGCGCCGCCCGGCAGGCTCCCGAATGTGGTCGCGCAGGTTATGCTCCCGCGTACCGGTGCCGCGTGGCACTCCTTCGCAGTGCCAGGTGTTCGATGGGGGTTGCATGCTCAAGATCTGGGGACGCCTTTCTTCGGTCAACGTGCAGAAGGTCGTCGTCTGCGCGAATGAGCTCGGCGTCGCGTACGAGCGCATCGACGCGGGCGGGAAGTTTGGCGTCGTGAGCACGCCCGAGTACCGGCGGCTCAACCCGAACGGCCTCGTGCCGGTGATCGAGGACGGCGGTTTCGTGCTCTGGGAGTCGAACGCCATCGTGCGCTACCTCGCGCGCGTGCACGGCGCCGGCACGCTGTGGCCCGACGATGCCCGCGAAGGTGCGGACGCCGACCGCTGGATGGACTGGCAGGCGACTGCGGTGACGCCGGCGATGTTCGGGGCGTTCTGGAACCTGATCCGGCTGGAACCGGACCAGCGCAGCCTATCGGCCATCGACGAGTCCGCGGCGAAGACCGAGCCGCTGATGGCGATCCTCGATGCCCACCTCGACGGCCGGCCCTTCGTCGCCGGGGCGCGGTACACGATGGGCGACATTCCGCTCGCATGCGCCGTGCACCGATGGCTCGGCCTGCCCTTGCGACGGGTCGCACGCCCGAATGTCGAGGCGTGGATGGCACGCATCACGGCGCGACCCGCCTATGACGGGGTGCTCACGCTGCCGATCGTGTAGCGCTCCCTGCGGTTGCGTCGGTCATCGGGTCGCCGCGCGGCCGAGCGCCGCGTCGGACACGAAAGCGTTGGACCGACGTTCCTCGCCGAACGTCGACATCGGCCCATGCCCCGGCACGAAGCGCACGGCATCGCCCAGCGGCCAGAGCTCCTCGACGATCGAGCGGACCAGCGTGTCGTAGTCGCCGCGCGGAAAGTCGGTGCGACCGATCGAGCCGTGGAAGAGCACGTCGCCCACGAACGCGATGTCGCGGGCGCGGTCGGCGAAGACCACGTGGCCCGGCGTGTGCCCGGGACAATGACGGACCTCGAACACGAGCTCGCCGACGGACACGGTGTCGCCCCCGACGAGCCAGCGACCGGGCACGAACGGTCTCGCGCCCGGCACGCCGAACATCGTCGACTGCGCGGCGAGCTGGTCGATCCAGAAAGCGTCGTCGGGGTGGGGGCCCTCGATCGGAACGCCTGTGCGCTCGGCGATCTCGGCCACGCCGCCGCAGTGGTCGACGTGGCCATGCGTCACCAGCACCTTTTCGAGTGTGGCACCGCTTTTCGCCACGGCATCGAGCAGCCGATCGACCTCCCCGCCGGGATCGACCAGCGCGGCGCGATTCGTACGCGCGCAGATCACGAGCGAACAATTCTGCTGGAACGGCGTGACGGGAAGGACGGAGAGCTTCACGGATTCGGGCCTCGGGCCGCGTGCCGCCGCCCTTCGCCGCCTCGACGGAGCACAAGCGGCTCGTGCCGGCGGCACCGTTCGATGATACCGCTTGCCACCCTCCCTTCGTGCCGAGTCAGAACAGCGTGCGCTGGGGGCATTCCCTGCGCGGCGGCGCGAAGTGCGACGTGTCGAGCCGAGGCGTCTTGCGCTCGAGCCCGAAGCGCCGGACGGCGATCGCGAAGCGCTGCTCCAGCAACTCGGCAAAGGGGCCGGTCCCGCGCTGGCGGACGCCGAACGTGGCATCGTAGGCCCGTCCGCCGTGCAACTGGTGCATCAGGCTCATCACGTGCGCGGTGCGGAGCGGATAGTGTGCGTCGAGCCAGTCGCGGAACAGCGGCTGCACCTCGAGCGGCAGTCGCAGCAGGATGTAGCCCGCCTCGCCCGCGCCGGCCTCCGCGGCGGCAGCGACGATGGCCTCGAGATCGCGGTCGTTGAGCTGGGGAATCACCGGGGCGATCATCACGCCGACCGGCACACCGGCGGAAGCGAGCGTCCGGATCGCCTGCAGGCGGCGTCGGGGCGACGCCGCCCGCGGCTCGAGGCGGCGCGCGAGTTGCGGATCGAGCGTTGTCACCGAAAGGTACACGCGCGCCATGCCCTTCGCCGCCATCGGGGCGATGACGTCGAGGTCGCGCTCGACGAGCGCGCCCTTGGTGACGATGGTGAACGGGTGCTCGCACTCGGCGAGTACCTCGAGAACGCCGCGGGTGACCCGCCAGGTGCGCTCGATCGGCTGATAGGGGTCGGTGTTGGTGCCGAGCGCCATCGGGCGGCACGCATATCCGGGGCGCGCGAGCTCGGCGCGGAGGAGCGCCGGGGCGTCGGGCTTCGCGAAGAGTCGTGACTCGAAGTCGAGGCCGGGCGACAGATCGAGATACGCGTGCGAGGGCCGCGCGTAGCAGTACACGCAGCCGTGCTCGCAGCCCTGGTAGGGATTGATCGAGCGGTCGAATGGAATATCCGGCGAGTCGTTGCGCGCGATGATCGTCCGGGCGCGGTGGATCGTCACCGTCGTCGCGAGAGCTGGCGGCGGCTCGTCAAAATCGGGCGCGCCTTCATCGATCCGTTCGCGGAGGTCGCGCCGGAATCGGTTCGCGGGATTGTGCGTCGCGCCCCGTCCACGCTCGCCCGTGCGGTGGGGAAGATCTTCTGGGGAAGGCATCGAGGCTCCCGGCGAGGTGGCACGAAGAATGGAAGTAAGAAAGAACGATCGTTCGATGGATCATACCAATGCGCGTTCCAAGCGGAAAGGGCCGCGGGCGATCGTCGCGGTGGGCCGCGTGAGGCCGGCGATGCTGCGCTACCATCCGCGGCATCAGGACCGCCAGCGATGACCCGGCCCAAGACCCATCGTTTCGACACGCTATCGCTCCACGCGGGTGCGAAGCCCGATCCGGCGACAGGCGCGCGCGCGACGCCCATCCACCAGAGCGCGTCGTTCGTGTTTCCGGACGCCGACCATGCGGCGGCGCTCTTCAACATGGAGCGCGCGGGGCACGTGTACTCGCGGATCTCGAACCCGACGTGCGCGGTGCTCGAGGAGCGCGTGGCGGCGCTCGAGGGCGGGGTGGGGGCCATCGCCACCGCAAGCGGTCAGGCTGCGCTGCATCTCGCGATCGCGACGATCATGGGTGCGGGTGCCCACATCGTCGCCTCGCGCGCGCTGTATGGCGGTTCGCACAACCTGCTCGACTACACGCTGCCGCGCTTCGGCATCGAGACCACGTTCGTCGATCCGCGCGACATCGACGCGTGGCGGGCGGCGATCCGCCCGGAGACGCGGCTGCTGTTCGGCGAGACGCTCGGCAATCCGGGCCTCGACGTCCTCGACGTGCCGCGGGTTGCGGAGCTCGCGCACGAGCACGGATTGCCGCTCCTCGTCGACTCGACGTTCACCACGCCCTGGCTCATGCGGCCGTTCGACCACGGAGCCGATCTCGTCTTCCACTCGGCGACGAAGTTCCTCTCCGGGCACGGCGTGGTGATCGGGGGCGTGCTCGTCGACGCGGGAACGTTCGACTGGGACGGTCCCGCCGCTCGCGGCAAGTTCCCGACGCTGACCGAGCCCTACCGCGGCTTCCACGACATGGTGTTTGCCGAGGAATCGACGACCGCCGCGTTCCTGCTCCGCGCGCGTCGCGAGGGCATTCGCGACTTCGGCGCCTGCATGGCGCCCGCGACTGCATGGCAGATTTTGCAGGGTATCGAGACACTGCCTGTGCGGATGCAACGTCACGTCGAAAATGCGCGGCGCATCCTGGCGTACCTCGCCACGCAGCCGCTGGTCGCGGCGGTGCGCTATCCCGAGCGCCCGGACCACCCCGACCACGCGCTCGCGCAGCGGTTGCTGCCACGGGGATGTGGCGCCGTGTTCAGCTTCGATCTTGCGGCGACGCGTGAGCAGGGGCGGCGGTTCATCGAATCGCTGCGGATCTTCTCCCACCTTGCCAACGTCGGCGACGCGAAGTCGCTGGTGATCCATCCTGCGTCGACGACGCATTTCCGAGTGTCCGCCCAGGACTTGGCGCGTGCAGGCATCACCGAGGGCACGATCCGCCTCTCGATCGGCCTCGAGGATCCCGACGACCTGATCGAGGACCTGTCCCGGGCGCTCCATGCCGCGGGCAAGGCGTGATGCGCGCCCACGTCGGCGGCGGCGAGGTCTACTGTTACACCGGCACGCGGCCGATCGACCCGTCGCGGCCGTCCGTCGTGTTCGTGCACGGCGCGGCGAACGACCATAGCGTCTTCGCGTTGCAGTCGCGCTACTTCGCGCATCACGGTCGCAATGTGCTGGCGGTGGATCTGCCGGGCCATGGAAGATCGGCCGGGGCGCCGCTCGACAGCGTCGAGGCGATCGCCGACTGGATACCCCAGTTGCTCGACGCCACCGGCATCCGGGAGGCGGCTCTCGCCGGCCACTCGCTCGGTGCGCTCGTGGCGCTCGAGGCAGCGTCGCGATTTCCTTCCCGGATTTCGCGCATCGCGCTTCTCGGTCCGGCCGTCCCGATGACCGTATCGGAAGCGCTGCTCGACGCGGCGCGCGCCGACGATCACGTCGCCTTCGAACTGATCGCCGGATGGTCGCACAGCGCCGGAAAGCAGCTGGGCGGGAACCCGGTACCGGGCATGTGGATGATGGGCACCGCGCTGCGACTCATGGAGCGGTCGCGCCCCGGCGCACTCCACGTCGACCTTCGCGCATGCAACGATTACGCGAACGGTATCGCTGCAGCTGCGGCCGTCCGATGTCCGGGACTCCTGATTGTCGGGGCGCGCGACCTCATGGCGCCGCCGAAGGCCGTGCAGGGGCTCGTCGACGCGCTTGCCGAAAAACGGGTCGTGACGCTGCCGGACTGCGGCCACGCAATGATGGCCGAGCAGCCGGACGCGGTACTCGACGCGCTCGCCGCTTTCCTCTAGGTTAGCGTGCGTGCGAGTCCCGCCGGCGAAGCGGGGCCGCGGTCCAGGAGGCAAATTCGTGGCAGACGAGGATTTCGCAAGGCCGCGCGACGTGTCGCGCGTCGTTCCCGGCGCCCCTGCGTCGGAAGAGGCTTCGGCGCTGCCTGGCGTGCGCAAGGTGACGCCTTCGGAGCCGTTTCGCTGGCTCGCGAAGGGCTGGGACGATTTCCGTCACGCGTGGAAGTCGAGCATCTTCTACGGCGCGGTGTTCGCCCTGATGGGCTGGCTCGTCGTCTTCGTTTTCCGCAATGCGTACGAGTACGTCTGGGGATTGACCACCGGGTTCCTGCTCGTCGGGCCGTTCTTCGCGACCGGCATCTACGAACTCTCCCGGCAGCGCGAACGAGGCGAGGCCACGGCGCTCGCGCCCACGATCGACATCTGGCGACCCAATCTCGGCTCGATCGGCATGTTCGCGCTCGTGCTCGGCGTGTTGCTGCTGGTGTGGTCGCGCGCCTCGCTGATCGTCATAGCGCTGTCGTTTCCTGACGAGATGCCCTCGCTCCGGGGGTTCATTGAGAACGCCCTTTCGCCCAAGAACCTGGAGTTCGTCCTAGCCTACTTCGCCGTCGGCGGTCTCTTCGCCGCGCTGGTCTTTGCCATCGCGGTCGTGTCGGTGCCGATGATGCTGGACCGCAACACCGACGGAATCGTCGCGGCACTCACGAGCCTTCGCGTGTGTCGCGAGAACATGCTCGCGATGGCGGTCTGGGCGGCGCTGATCGCGATCGTGATCGGCGCGGGCTTCCTGCTCTGGTTCGCCGGACTCGTGGTCGCGGTCCCGATCATCGGCCACGCGACATGGCATGCCTACAGGGCGCTTGTCGAGTAGGAAGTGTCGCTACTCGCTGCCCTGTCAGGGCAGCACGTCGAATAACCCGGCCTTGACCGCGAGCGCGACGGCTTCCTGCCGGTTCGCGGCGCACATTTTGGTACGCGCGGAGTCCATGTGAAACTTCACGGTCCGCGGTGCGACCGATAGCTTCACGGATATGTCCTCGTCGGTAAGGCCGCGCGCGACCAAGCCGAGTACTTGCACCTCCCTGTTTGTCAGCGCGGCGCCTCGAAGGCGAGAAGGAATGCCACGTTCCACGACGTTGCGCATGAAGACTTCATGAAAATGGGTTCCAAATGCGTAAAGGGTCCCCAGGTTCTGCTCGACCCGTTCCACGTCCACTCGCTGGCTAGAGGAGTTGTAGCAAACAAGAACTCCGTTGTGATTGACGTCGTGAAGGGTGAAGCAGGCTCCACTGCGGACTCCGAACCGGGCGGCATCGCTCAGAAATCTGTTCAGTCGTGCCGATCGACCGTAGAGATCCGCAGCATTCCAAACGACCATTGTCGATCGGTCGTATACGAGTTGAATCCTGGGGTCGATTTCGATGTATGCCTCATCGTCATAAATTTGAGCCCATTCCCGCGGGAGGGTTGTAAACACGTACAGTTGCGCATTTCGATTCGGACGAGGCGTACTGCTAAATCCGCACATGAACGAGTCGAAGCCCATCAACCCTACAATGTTGCGGACAGTTGGTGCGAGATCCACCCCGCCGCTTGCAACCTCGAGCAGAGGCTTGAACATCTCGGGAACGAGTTGGATGTTCCCAACATCCGCGTGCTTGAAGTCAATGAAGCGGAGCATGATCGAAATGAGTCGTCAGGTGATGCTTGCGGTCAATTCAAGTACATCGGCAATGCGGTTGATACTCGAACTACGAATGACCTTCCAGTGTCACGCTTAATGGTGGGTGTCAGGCACTTCTTGCCCCAAGGAATCGTGAAGCGATTGCCCACATGCGCGCATTCGCACGGCGAAGGTATCCATAATGGCCCACTGCTTCGCCAATGACACGGGCGTCGACCACCCGTCGCACGACCGGAGCTAGAGGAAGCCCCATCAAGAA